>NZ_CP023737.1:1800000-1967500 GCF_002752655.1 Methylosinus trichosporium OB3b
CGCGGACGGTACTTCGCGATCACCGCGTCCATCAGCGGACGATATTTGGCGATGACGCGCTCGGCGCCTTCCTTGATCTTGTCGTCGAAGTGGCTGGCGATCTTACGCAGCGACTCCTCGATCTTGGACGGTCCGAAGAAGTTGTACTCGACCCACGGAACCCCGTACTTCTCTTCCATGTGACGGGAGATGTAGTTCATCGAGCGGTAGCAGTGCAGCACGTTGAGCTTGGCGCGAGGCGTCGCCTCGAGCTCGGCGATCGTGCCGTCGCCCGACCACTGCGCAACCACGCGCAGACCCATCTCCTCGAGCAGGATGCGCGAAGACCACGCGTCGCCGCCGATGTTGTAGTCGCCGATGATCGCAACGTCGTAAGGCGTCGGCTCGAACAGGGCCGGCTTGCCTTCCATCTTGTCGAACACCCAGTCGCGGATCGCGTCGTTGGCCAGATGGTGGCCGAGCGACTGCGAAACGCCGCGGAAGCCTTCGCAGCGCACCGGAACGATCGTGTGGCCGTTGTACTCTTTGGTCTTCGCCTTGGAGACAGCCTCGATGTCGTCGCCGATGAGGCCGATCGGGCACTCGGACTGCACGGAGATGCCCTTGTTCAGCGGGAACAGCTCCTGGATCTCGTCGATCAGCTTGGCGAGCTTCTTGTCGCCGCCGAACACGATGTCCTTCTCCTGGAAGTCCGACGTGAACTGCATCGTCACGAAGGTGTCGATGCCCGTCGTGCCGATGTAGTAGTTGCGGCGCGACGCCCAGGAATACTGGCCGCAGCCCACCGGGCCGTGGCTGATGTGGATCATGTCCTTGATCGGACCCCACACCACGCCCTTCGAACCGGCGTACGCGCAGCCACGGATCGTCATCACGCCGGGGATCGACTTGATGTTGGACTTGACGCCGCAATCCGGCTTGCCATCCTCGAACGTGTTGAGGTGCTTCGCGCGGCGCTTGGCGGTCTTTTCGGGATAAACTTCGAGGACTTCCTTGATCAGCGCTTTATTGCGCGCCTTGATGTCCTCGATGGATTCGGGTTGAGCAAGGCTCATGTCGCCACCCCTTTTTTAATTGGACGTGCTTGAAAGATCGACCCGGCCCCGTATGAGGCCGGGTCGCGTGCTTTCAAACGGATTACGCGATCGCGGCGAGGTCCGCAGCGGTCTTGCCGACCTGCGACTCGTCGACGGCCTTCATGATGCCGTGCTCCATGAGCAGGTCTTCGAGCTCGTCCATGGTGATCGGGGTCGGGATGATGCCGTTGCCCTTGTTCGCATGAACCTTCTCGGCCAGGTTACGGTAGTGGCCGGCCTGCGTGGAGTCGGGAGCGTACTCGACGACCGTCATGCGGCGCAGCTCGGCGTGCTGAACGATATTGTCGCGCGGCACGAAATAGATGAGCTGGGTGCCGAGCTTTTTGGCGAGAGACTCCGCCAGCTCGTACTCCTTGTCGGTCTGGCGCTCGTTGCAGACCAGCCCGCCCAGGCGCACGCCGCCGGAGTTGGCATACTTCAGAATGCCCTTGGAGATGTTGTTGCCGGCATACATGGCCATCATCTCGCCGGACATGACGATGTAGATTTCCTGGGCCTTGTTCTCACGGATCGGCATAGCGAAGCCGCCGCAGACCACGTCGCCGAGCACGTCGTAGGAGACGTAGTCCACGCCGTCATAAGCGCCCTGCTCCTCGAGGAAGTTGATCGAGGTGATGACGCCGCGGCCGGCGCAGCCGACGCCCGGCTCCGGACCACCGGACTCGACGCAGCGGATGTCCATGAAGCCGATCTTCATGACGTCCTCGATCTCGAGGTCCTCGACCGAACCGGCCTCGGCCGCGAGCGACAGGATGGTGTCCTGGGCCTTGGCGTGCAGGATCAGGCGGGTCGAGTCAGCCTTGGGGTCGCAGCCGACGATGAGGATCTTCTTGCCCTGCTGGGCGAGAGCGGCCAGGGTGTTCTGGGAAGTCGTCGACTTGCCAATACCGCCCTTGCCGTAGAACGCGATCTGTCGAAGTTCTGACATTTCTGTCTCCTTAAGATACCGTTTCTTTGCGATCGGCGCGCCCTGCGCACGAAGCCGAAGTCGTCGTTACCGACCGAGCCCGGCGCCGGTTGCGGATCGCCCCCTTGGGATCGGGGCCGCCCAATTCCGCAGCCACTCGCCTTGCGCTCCCAGTGTCGCAAGCGGCGTGCCAAGCCCTGACAACACGTACATCCTATTGATAAAACGCGATTTCAGCCTAGACCGGGGACCGAGTTGAACACGTGTGTCAAAGCCGACAGTCATGCGCGGAATCGGACGAAGGGCTTGGTTCGGCGGCGGTAACGAAATCGCGAGACGCAAATCCGACGCCGTTGTCCGTTCTGCGCCCCAATCCGGCATACCAATTGCTATGTTTTGGACACGCAACCCCGGAGAAGACGAGATGCAGATCGGCGTCGAAACGGCCCGCGCGGTCGAGAACAAAAGGATCTTCGTCGTCGATGACGATGAGATCATCCGTGCGGCGCTTCAATTCATGCTGCATGACGAATATGAGACGCATGAGGTCACGAGCCTCGCGGAAGCTTTCACTAAATCCGAGACGATGAAGCCGGATCTCGTGATCTTGTCGGAACAGGTCGTGAAGGCCGCGGGCCTTCCGGTGCTCGCGGAAATCCCGCAGAAGATGCCGGGCGCCAAGACCCTCGTCGTGGTCGACTCCCTGCAGAATGGTTTTGGCAAGGAAGCGCAAGCGGCCGGCGCGCATGGCTACTTCGTCAAGCCGCTCACGGTCGAGTTCGTGCGACAGAAGGTCGACGTGCTGCTCGGGCGACGTCAGGGCGTCTCCATTCCGTTGACCATCATCGGCTGACATTTCACCGAGGCAGTCCTCGCCGAGCCCGATGTCGCACGCGATGTCGGGCTTTTTTCGTCTCCGTTCCCAATTGTCGGTCTGTCGAGCCCAAAACAAACAACGCCCGCGCTCTCACGCGGGCGTTGTTTGTTTCGACGCTGTTGAAGTTCACAGCTGCGGCACGATGATCAGCCTTTCGACCGGATTGCCTTCAATGAAATGCGACTGCACGATCTCATCGATATCCTCCGGAGTGCGCGGCGCATACCAGACACCTTGCGGATACACGACCATCAGCGGACCCGCGCGGCAAAAGCCCAAGCATGCGGTCGCCGTCATTGACACGTCCGGCAACGGCTGGGCGCCGAGCTTGGCTTGTAGACGATCCCATAAAGGTTTCGCACCCGAGGTCGTGCAGCTGCCGCGCGGATGTCCGGGCGGTCGCTGCTGAAAGCAGGTGAACACGTGGTATTTGAACACTACCGGAAGGTCTTCGAGCATTGTCGTTCCTTGTCGTCCATCGTCGTCACGGTGAGCGGAGCTCAGGCGGCTGCATCCGCCGTCTTCACACTCGCCGCGCCGCCGGACAGCTTCGCGAAGAAATCCGCCAGCGGCATATCGATCCGTTCGATATTCTGCTCTTTGATGAACTTCGCTTCGTTTTTGGTCAGCGGTCCTTCGATCACAGCCCAATGGACGTCGCTCGAACGCTTCATGATCTGCCGCGCGAAGCTGCGCTCGATCTGCGTCGTAAAGCGGCAACCGAGGAACAGAAAATTACGGCCCTTGCGAACCGATTGGACCACTTCCGGGATCGGCGTTTGAATGTCGATCTCTGTCAGAACTTCGACATAATCCGAATCCGAGATGATGTAGTTCGCCGCGGGCGTCACCGAGCCGATGGGTTGATAGAGCAGCGTGGACCAAGTGAGTGTTTCATCGGGCGCTTCGGCAGGGGCTTTTGCTCCCGATCCGTCCTGCACGAAGTCCTTTTTCTTCACCATCGATCCGTCGGGACGGAAATAGTCGACCCAATAGCCGAAATGTTCAGCTTGGGAGACTCCTTGCACCTGCCCCCAATTGCTGCGCACTGCGAGCGCCTTTTGCGGAAGATCGTCATACCAAGCATGAACGAGCAACGGCAGTTGCGGAAGCGACGCGATCCAATTGTGCAGCGCGCTCGGCTCGGTCGGATGTGCGAAAGCCTTCGCCATCGCAGCGACCACGGTCTTACGATGTTTGAAGTTCTCGATATATTGCGCGGCCGCAGTGAGATTGTTGCGAATCTTGTGCGGCACGGTTGCCAGTGTGGTCAGATGACCAACCAAATCCTCGGGCGACGCGGGCACCGAAGCCCCTTCGCGCGCCAGCGCCAAAACGCCGGGTCCGAGATAGGGAATCACGAGGCCGCGCTCGAGGCCCGTTTCGATTGCGCTCAGCACTTGTAGTCTCCTCTCACCGAACCCGGTTTTTCAATTATTGCAGCGCCGCGGCTTTCACCGTGTCGAGCTCCTCGGGCGTCAGCTTGAACGCCCCCCGCCCGCCCGTGAGCGCCATGTAGTCCATCGCATAGGTGTTGGTCAGCTTGTCGAACCATTGCTGGCCAGACAGGCTCATCGGGCGTTCGCCGATCTCCGAGACCGAACCATCCGAATAGAAGCGCACATGAATGACGACAGTCTTCTCGCTCATTGTGATTCTCCTTCCAGATTCAGCGACCCGAGTCGAAGCCGAGAAGCTCGACCGTCACATTTTCGGTTCCAAAATTGGTTTGGCAGGCGAGACGCGACTTGGAGCCGACGCCGACGATCGAGTCGAGCCTTTCGTTTTCGGCGCGAGTCGCCTTGGACATGCTCTTCTTGCCCTCCTGGACAAAGACGTGGCAGGTGCCGCATTTCGCCTCGCCGCTGCACTTGCTCATGATCGATTCTCCGGCAGCGATGATCGCGTCCAGAAGTCTGCTGCCCTGCTCGGCCTCGATGGTTTTGCCTGACGGCAGAATGGTCAGTACCGGCATGTCGCTTGTCCTCCTTGCCAATGCCATGGTCCTCACAAGGAGCCAGGAGCAAGTTTCGAACCACTCCAGATCGGCGATCGGAGTCTCGCCAGCGCCGCTCCAGCGTGTTGAAACCGACATAAAAACCGGAATTTACGCCGGCGCCGCCCGAAGGCGAGCAAGCCGACGCGCTGCTGTCGCAACGCGTCGGCTTTTCGACAATGACAAAGCTGCGACTGCGTCGTCCGCGCTGACGCTCAGAGATAGATCGCGGCGCCTGCGCCGATATTGATCGACGCGTCTTTCATCGTGCCGACGATGAAGGCGATCTGATTTTCGGTGAGATGCGCATGAAAGGGAAGCGCAACGGCGCGATCCGCCACCTTCTCTGTGACGAAGAAATTGCCACGACGATAGCCGAGATCGAAATAATAACGCTGCAGATGCAATGGATGCGAATAGGCGGCGGCTTCGATCTTCTCGGTGTGCAGGTCCTCGATGATGGCGTCGCGGCTGGAGCGCGAGAAGCGCGTGCCGAGATGCACGACATACAAAAACCAATGCACCTCTTCGACGTCAGGGCCGATATAGGGGTCCTTGATGCCTTCGAACGATTTCACATATTCGTAATACCACCGTTCGACGCGCGTGCGCCGCGCCAGCAGCAGCTCGAGCCGCCGGAATTGAGCGAGGCCGAGCGCGGCAGTGATATCGCTCATTCCCGCCTGCATCGGCGGATGGGCGCCGAGAACGACCGACGACCGCTCCTGGATGCGACGGCTGCGAAGGTTGCGAATGATCGACGCTTTGTCATCGTCGTCGGTGACGATCATTCCGCCTTCGCCGCAGGCGAGCACGCTCGGCTGCGAAAAGTCGAACACCGCGCAATCGCCGAAGGAGCCGACCAGCCTGCCCTTGTAGACCGAGCCGATCGCCTCGGTCGAATCCTCGAACAATGCGATCTTCTTGGTTTCGGCGAGTTGACGAAACGCGTCCCAAGGCGCGGGATGCCCATTGGTGTTGCCCGCGACGATCGCCTTTGTCCGCTCGGTGACGACCTTCTCGGCCTTGTCGGGCTCGAGCGTTCCCGCCCAATAGTCGATGTCGGCGAACACCGGTCGTGCGCCCGAAAGCGCAATCGCATGTGTCGTCTCGCGGAATGAATGCGCAGAGGCGACAACCTCGTCGCCGGGACCGATCCCGTAGGCGCGCAGGATCAGCATCAGCCCGATCGTTCCGCTCGACACCGCGATCGCATGTTTGCGGCCGAGATATTTGGCGAATTCCGCCTCGAACTGCTCCACCACCGGCCCGGCCGAAAGGCGGGGCGAGGTGAGCGTTTCGATGACCAGGTCCAGATCGCTCTGGACGAGGTCTGGATCGTTCAACGGCAAAGTGCTCGTTTGCATTCGCTCACCTTTTCGGCGCCACTACCAAGCCCGTCGCGACCGTCGGGTCGGAAGTGATCTTCACGCAATGATCGCGACCGTCGATCAGGAACAGATCGCAATTCTCGTAGCTGCGGAAGGGCGTCTCGTCTTGAATGTCGGTCTTGTCGCAGCGAATCGCATGGACGCCAGGCGCAATCTTGCGCAGGGCCGCGACGGCCGCCGGGTCGGCCGCCGCGGTCGCGAGCGTCGCGTCGATGGCTTCGAACAGCTCCAACGCGATGCTCATGATCAATCTCCACTCAGTCGCTTGGCTTCGACCGTAATCGGCAGCGAGGTTTCGGCGGCCATCTCCGGAAGTTGCAGAACCCAGCCGTTCGCGAGAGTGACCGTGCCGCCCCACAATTGGGGGTTTTGCTGTTCGACGATCGGCTCCTCCAAATCTTTCTTCGGCACATAGGCCGAAAGCACCCCATCGGAGCCTCTACGGATCATGACTTTCACGTCGCGCCTCGCTGGTTGAATTGACAAGCTTGGAAAAGCAATCTTCATACCGCATAAGCGCGACGTCACAGCCCGGCTAGACCGGCTCGATCTCGTCCTGGAGGCAGCCGACGACCAGATTCTGAGCGAATTCGACGATGTAGATCGGCGTATCCGTCTCGACATGCTCGCCGATCTGAACAATCTCGCCGGGATCGCCGGCCTTCACCAGCAGTGCTTGGGGCTCATGCCCGGGGTGAGAGCCATCATTGAACAAATCGACGGTCGCGCGAACGCGCATCCCCCAATCGTAGCGAACACTCATTTTTTTGCCTCTTCCGCCACGACCTCGACCGGCTCCAGCTCTTTCTTGCGCATGCCGACCTTATAGCCGGTCTCGACGAATTCGACGCCATAGATGTAGAACTGCTGCAAGAATGTGCCGATGCTGCTCACATAGCCGATCTCGCCCTTCTTGACGAGAATATCGCCGACATCCTTGCCCGCGAAGGTGCCGTCATTGCGGACATGCTTCTTCGACCTGACCTTTTCGCCATAGTTGAAGGCCGGAGGATCGTTCAGCTCGACGGAGCCGTCGTCACGGTTGATATTGCTCATAGCCGTTCCTCGACATGCGTGTGATTGAGCTCGTAAGTCTGCGATTTGCGTGAGCCGTCGGCAGTGACGCCGAGCCGCGCCTCGGCGGTCTCGCGAACAATCGGATCTGCGTCGGCGACGAGGCGGCCAATGTCCTTTAATTCGCCGCGTCGCGCCGCTTCATAGCGCACGCGCCAGTCGGTATCGTCGACGAGATCGCCGAGTTGCGCCGGCTCTATTCGCTGCGCCGCCTCATAACGAACCTCAGGGTCGCTGTCGGCGGTCATTCGCTTCAACGCCTGGGGCGCAATCCGTTGCGCGACGACGCGGCGGACCTCGATGTCGCTGTCGTCGATCATCAAGATCAGCAGATCGGGAGCGATGCGGCGGGCGACCACCTGACGCACGTAATAGTCGCGGTCCTCGATCATCGGCAGCAGGTCGATCGGATCGAGCCGGTGCGCCACGCGGATGCGCACCTCGCGATGCGGATCATTGCGCAGCTTGAGCAGGTAACGGTTCGGCAGCCGCCGCGCGGCGCTCCATCGCACCGCCTCTTCGGGATCGTCCAGCATCGCCGGCAGCAGGAAGATCTCGGCGGCCTTCGCCGCGCAGGCGCGCACCTCGAAATACGGATGCTGCAGATAGTGGCGCGCGATCTCGGGGTTCCAGTCGAAAAATCGATCGATTCTGCGCGCATAGCGATCGAACAGGCAGGCGCGCAGCGGCCTGCACTTTTCCTGCTCGAGAAGCGCATTGTGCGGGCAGGTTTCGCAGTGCACCGGCTCGCCGAGCCAGTCTATGGCTTCATCGATTTCGTCAGTCGACATCCTCTGCCTCCATTCCATCGAGAACGGAGATGAGAAGGGTCGCGCCGACCTTGTCGGTCGGATCCAGCTCCAGCAGCTTATTGGCGGCCTCGCGGCCCTCCGCATATTCGCCGAGCCGCAGCTGCAGATAGGCGTAGCCCTTCAACACGAACATGAAGAAACGCGGCAGCACCGCGTCATATGAAGCGAAATTGGCGTCGCCCGGGCGCACCTCACGCCAGTCAAGCGGCAGCGAATTATCGATCGCCGCACGCGTCAGGCAGCTCTTGGCGATCTCGAGCGTTTCCTCGAGACGGGTCTTGTAGAAATAAAAACGATAGAGGCCGATCAACACTGCGACATGCGTCGGCGCAATGCGCCGCGCTTCGAACAAATGCTGCTCGGCGACATCGTCGAGGTGATAGGTGAGCGCCGCTTCCCGGAGATGGCGCTCCGCTTCCGGCGGCAAGCCGGCGCCGAACACGGGTGAAGAGAGGATCTCGTCCGCGCCCGGATCGAAAGCTTGATTGCCGACAGCGCCATCTCCGGTCAACATGAAGCGTCCCTATTCACTCACGCCACGGTCATGTCCGGCAGCTCGACGACAGTCTGCTGCGTCGACGAGCAACCGCACGCCTTCGCCTTGGGATCGATGAAGGAGAAACCGGTGGAGGTCGCGGTCTCCTTGAAGTCGATCGTCACACCATCGAGCAGCAGCCGGCTCTGCGCAGGCAGAAACAGCTTGAAGCTCGGGAAGTCGAACGCCTGCTCGCCTTCGCGCGGCGCCGGCTGGACCGAAAACTCGGCGGACATGCCCGAGCAGCCGCCCGGGGAGACCATGAGGCTCAGACCATAGCCGGGACCGCCGTCGAACATGACGAGACGGCGGATGAACTTTTCCGCGGCAGGAGTGAATTGGATATTCATGCCGCGCCCCCAGCAGCCTGATAACGCGGAAGCGACGTGTCGATGACGCAGGTGTCGTCGACCGGGCAGACCGCGACGCATTGCGGCACATCGAAATAGCCGATGCACTCGGTGCACTTCTTCGGATTGATGACGAAGGTTCCGTTCTTCTCGGAAATCGCCACATTGGGACACTCCGCCTCGCACGCCGAGCAGGACGTGCATTGCGAAGCAACGATCTTATAGGTCATCTGCTTGCTCCTCCATCGAGCTGTTGCCGGCATCGGGTCGTCTACCGATGCATCGATTTCGCGTCCGCCGAGCACCGAAGCTCCGCTTCGCCGTCGGCGGACGCTATTGGCTTTCCGCGTCAGGCCGTGATGAAGGCGCCCTGACGGAGGGTCGCGTCACCGCGCTCCTCATGCACGATCTCGCCGCTGTTCACCTTGTCGAGATAGCGCTTGAAGTAGGTGATCGCCGACTGCTCGATGAACTCGAAAGCGAATTCATCGACCGGATCGATGCCGGCCTTGAGCAGATCGTTCTTCGGGCAGCCGCCGATCTTGGCGACGAACACGGCCGTGCAATCGTTGATCGCGCGGATGATCGTCTCGAGGCTGTCCTCCTCGCCATAGCCGCCCTGGCAATACAGGTCGACGCGGCGATGGCCGATGAACTTCGCGCCCTTGGTCGAGCACTCGTAGATCTGGAACTCCTTCGCATGGCCGAAGTGCTCGTTGACGCGGCCCGAGCCCTTGGTGGCGACGGCGATCAGGATCTTGACGTCCTCATTGCCTTCACCGGCCAGCGTGTTGAGCTCGGCGTTCTTCGCCGCGGCCACCTTCTGGCGCTCGATCTCGACCTGAGCCTGATAGGCCTGGCGAGACTCGAGATCATAGGTGACTTCCATCGCCATGATCTTGTCGGTGGTGAACTCGGCGCTGCGATCCTCGCCCAGCAGCCCGACCGCGTCGGCGCGGCACTGGCGGCAATGGCGCATCATGTTCATCTCGCCTTCGCAGCTGTCCTGCAGATGCTTCAGCTCCTGAGCCGTCGGACCGCGCTGGCCGTTGAGGCCGAAAACGGTGCCGTGCTCCGGCGAGGAGATCAGAGGCATGATGTTGTGCAGGAACGCGCCGCGCGACTTGACGGCCTTGTTCACTTCCACGAGGTGCTTGTCGTTGATGCCCGGGATCATCACCGAGTTGACCTTGCACAGAATGCCGCGCTCGGTCAGCATCTCGAGGCCGCGCATCTGGTGCTGCGTCAGGATCTCGGCGGCCTCGCGGCCGAAGATGCGCTTACGGTTCCAGAAGATCCACGGATAGATCTGCGCGCCGATGTCCGGATCGACCATGTTGATGGTGATCGTGACGTGATCGACATTGAACTTGGCGATCGTATCGACATGCTCGGGCAGAGCGAGGCCGTTCGTGGACAAGCAGAGCTTGATGTCCGGAGCGGTCTTGGCGATCAGCTCGAAGGTCTTGAAGGTCTTCTCGGGATTGGCGAGCGGGTCGCCCGGGCCGGCGATGCCGAGCACGGTCATCTGCGGAATCGTCGAAGCGACTGCGAGCACCTTCTTGGAAGCCTGCTCGGGCGTCAGCTTCTCGGAGACGACGCCGGGGCGCGACTCATTGGCGCAATCATACTTACGATTGCAGTAGTTGCACTGAATATTGCATGCCGGCGCAACGGCGACGTGCATGCGGGCGTAGTGGTGATGCGCCTCCTCGCTGTAGCAAGGATGGTTCTTGACCTTGTCCCAGATTTCCTGCGGAAGATCGTTTTCGCCCGCAGCCGTGCCGCAGCTCGCCTTGCCGCTGCCGCCCGAGGTGCCGCAGCCCTTGTGCTCGGCGACCTTCTGCATCACTTCGTCGATATTTTGTGCCCCGCCGACATCGACGGTTTCGGTAACGAGAGATTCCATGTTCGGTTCCTCACGAGTCGAAGAGTTTCAAACCCTTGCGGAACGCAGTCGCGACATATCCGTCTGCCAGTGCTCCGGCGCTGTCGCGGAAGCGGTGTCCGAGGACCAGGGTCGCAACAAGCATGCCATCGACAGCGTTGTTGGTAATTGCTTGATACTGCGAGACGAAAGCGGTTTGTTTGGAATCTGTCCAGATGCCTACACTGTCAGGAAAATGTGGTCATTGCTGTCGACAACGCGACACTTCGCCACGCGCTGCTCCTGTGTCGCCGAGCGACGTGATCGGCGGGAGCCGTAAGATTGCGCCGACCGCGCCGGGGGCGGGCGTCGCCGCCGGGATTGGCGCGGCATTTGCCTTGCGGCGCGCATGAACGATCTCACGCGCGAATCCGACATCATCGATTTCGGCGAACTGTCGCCGGCGGTCAACGAGCTGCTGCAAAAAGGCGTCGCCGCCTATCGTCGCGACCCCGAACGAGCCGATCAATTGTTCCGCGAGGCGCTGGAGCTCTCGCCGGCGGAGCTTCCGGCCTATTACTGCCTCTATAAGATTCATACCTATATGGGGAATCTGGAGGTCGCCTTCGCCATGGCCAGTCTTGGCCTCGAGGAGGCGACGCGGCAGGCGGGCTGGTCGACCGATCCCCACACCTGGCCGCTGAAAGAAACGGCGCCCGGCTCCGCGGAACGTTTCGCGCTGTACACGCTGAAGGCGCTCAGCTTTATCGAGCTCAAGCGAGGGAATAAGGCCAAGTGCATGGAAAACTTGGATATTTTAAAGGGGGTCGATCCGAGCGGCGCGGTCGGTTGGACGGTTATTTTCGAACTGGCGCAAGGCGTTGCCTGATTTTTTGCGCCGCGTCGTCTCGTCGCGCGTCGCAGAATTCGCCACATCAACGGCACATTAGTTGCTAAGATTTCCAGACTGACTTATCGATTCCCGCGCACCTCTCGAGGCTAGTCGATGGGATACGAAGCTGGAACCAGCATGAACACGGCTCAGGCGCGATCGTTCGATCCGAGCGAATCGGCTCTTGTCGGAATCTATGAAATATCGAAGCTTCTCGCTTCTCCAAACCGCCTCGAGCGTACGCTGGCGGGGGTGTTGGCGCTGTTGTCGAGCTTTCTCGACATGCGCCACGGCCTGATCGCTCTTCTCGACGCCCAGGGCGATCCGGAGATCGTCGTGGGCTCGGGATGGAGCGAGGGCAATGCGAAGAAATTCTTCGAGCATCTTCCCGAGCGCGCGGTCGGCCAGATCGTGGCGACCAAGATGCCGCTCGTGGTCGAGAATGTCGCGGCCTCGCCGCTGTTCGAAGGGTCGGACCTCTCCGAATGGGGGCCGACCGACGGCCAGCCTTTCTCGCTGATCGGCGTTCCGATCAAGGACGGCGAGCAGGTGGTCGGCACGCTCACGGTCGACCGCATCTACGGCAATCGATCCTCGGTTCGATTCGACCATGACGTCCGTTTTCTGACAATGGTCGCCAATATGGTCGGCCAGACGCTGCGGCTGCACAAGCTGATCGCCCGCGACCGAGAGCGGCTGATGCAGGAGAAGGCCCGGCTCGAAAAGGCCGAGCGTCCGGTGCTGCACGGCGAGGCGGCTCGCTACGACAACATCAAGGGCATCGTCGGCGAGAGCCCTGCGGTGCGTGCGGTGGTGGAGAAGATTCGGATCGTCGCCAAAGCCAAATCCACCGTGCTGCTGCGCGGCGAATCCGGCACCGGCAAGGAATTGTTCGCGGCGGCGATCCACAATCTGTCGCCGCGTCACGGCAAGCCTTTCGTCAAGCTGAACTGCGCCGCGCTTCCGGAGAGCGTGCTCGAATCGGAATTGTTCGGCCATGAGCGGGGCGCCTTCACCGGCGCGGCGGGGCTACGCAAAGGGCGCTTCGAGCTGGCCGACGGAGGGACGCTGTTCCTAGACGAAATCGGCGACATCACCCCGGCGTTCCAGGCCAAGCTGCTGCGCGTGCTGCAGGAGGGCGAGTTCGAGCGGGTCGGCGGCGCCCGCACGATGAAGGTCGACGTTCGCTTCGTCTGCGCGACCAATCGCAATCTCGAGGAGGCTGTGCAGAAGGGCGAGTTCCGCGCCGATCTCTATTATCGCATCAGCGTGGTGCCGATCTTTCTGCCGCCACTGCGCGAGCGCAAAGGCGACCTTGCGCCGCTCGCGAAAGAGTTCCTGCGCCGCTTCAACGCCGAGCAGAATGTTCATCTGACGTTTTCGGATTCGGCGATGGAAGTGCTCTCGGAGTGCAGCTTCCCGGGCAATATTCGCGAGCTCGAGAACTGCGTTTATCGCACCGCGACTCTGGCGCGGGGCGAGGCGATCGTCGACCGTGACTTTTCTTGCCGCAACGATGGCTGTCTCTCGTCGGTGTTGTGGAATGGCTCACGCGAGGGTGCGGGCGCCGGACTGCATCCGCCGAGCTTCACGCCCCTGCCCATCGTGTCGCGGCCGCCTCCGCCGCCGCCGGCCAGGCAGCCGGTGACAGCGCGCGCGCCGGAAGAGCAGCCGGCCGCGCCGGCTCCCGCATCGCCCGGTGGCGCATGTCCCGGCGCGGAGAACTGTAGCGCCGTGGAGAGCGACCAGCGCTCGGATCGCGACAAGCTGATCGAGGCGATGGAGCAAGCGGGCTGGGTGAAGGCGAAAGCCGCGCGCCTCTTGGGGCTGACGCCGCGTCAGATCGGCTATGCCTTGCAGAAGCACGAAATTCCGGTAAAGAAATTTTGATCGAACGCAACAGACGGCGAAAAAATGGCCGCAGAACCCGAACCTGTCAGCGACGACCCGTTGGATTGGCGCGGACGCCCGATCCGGTGTCGTGAATGCTCTCATGTCGCCCTCAACCGTGAAGGGCTTTGTCGGAAAGGGGCGTCCTGCGTCCGAGATCGGCGCGCGAGACGCGTCGATCTGTTCTTTCGCGCGCATTCGGAACTCGCGGATTCCTATCTGGATCACGCTTATTTCGAGGTGCGGGCTCGGGCCGCGCGCTACGCGAGCGTGATGCGGCTATCGCCGCTGATAAACGATCCCGAGCCGGAGGTTCGCGCCGTGGTATGCTCGCGGCTGCCGGCGTCCCGGATTGCGCCGCTGGCGAAAGACCCGGAGCCACGCGTGCGCATCGCCGTCGCCAATCGGCTCGAGGGCGCCGCGCTGCTCGCTATGTATGCCGACCCTGAATATCTGGTGCGCATTCATGTCGTGCGGCGGCTTGACCCGGAGCTGCTCGCCGTCGCCGTCCATGACGAGGACCCGGAGGTCCGCCGGTGGGTGGCGCGCCGAATGCCGGTAGATCGGCTGCACGCTCTGGTGATGGATCCGGAGCCGATGGTTCGCCTCGTCGTCTCCGAGCGTCTGCCTGCGGATCGGCTGCATGCGTTGCAGCGCGACGAGGATTTGCGCGTGCGCTTCACCGTCGCGGAACGCTGTCCGCGGGAGATGTTGAAGGGTTTCCTCGATGACGAGGATGAGCTGGTGCGCGCCTGCGCCCAGGCGCGCCTTCAGGAGGAAGGCTGAACACGAGGCGTCGCGGACTCTCGAGGTCGACGCTGAGCGCTTTCCGATCCAACGGAATCGCTCGATCGATCAGAATTCGCTCAAACGAAAGAATGCTACAGCGTTATCCGATCCAATCGGATCGGATCGGATAACGCTGTAGCCCAGAAACCGTCCGCCGTAGCTCGACCGATCGAATCGCAGCGGCGCGACTTTGTCATCAATGAAGGCCAGGGCGGAGGAAAGCTTCGAATGTGACAGACCAGAGCCCCAGGAAGACGGCCTCTGGACTGCATTGTCGCTGCCTGCTCGCCCCGACCGGAGCGAATCAGACCGGGCGGTTCTCGTTGCGATTGCGCACCGGGCCCATGACCTCGAGTCCCTTCTCGAAGGTGATCTTCTCGAACTTCTGGTCGAAGGCGATGCCCGCATTCGCGACGGCGTCGATCTTGCCGGCGGTCGAGCACTTCTTCAGATCGTTCTTCTCGATATAGAAGAGTTCCAGGAGCTCGTTATAGACGGTCGATTCATCGATCGGCAGCACGTAGAAATTAATGCCGTCGATCTCGACCTGATATTTGCTGAGCAGGTCGATGTTGTTGGCGAAGACAAAATATTTGCCGTCGGGGCTGAGCAGCCCTTTGAGCACTTCGGCGATGTTTCCGAGATGCTCGAACGACAGGACCCATTGCGCGAAGAAGTCGAAGGTCGGCTTGCCGGCCTGCGCCACCGCAATGACCTGATCCGAAAAGAGCTCCGGCGGCCGCGCTTCATCGGCGAATTGTTGAGCGAATTTCAAGGCGAGCTTGCCGCGGAAGCCGAAGCGCCCCGCCTGCTCGGTCGGTCCCTTGTGAACCGGGCTGAGCAGGCGCTTCTGCTCTTCCAAAGTCGCAAACGCCGTTTCAGTGATGCTTGTCATGTTGGTTATCCGGATCGTTACGTAGCCAATCCGCCAGTTTGGCGAAATTCTGCTTCAGTGCGTCACGCAGTCTCACATCATCGACCACCTCATCGAGCGCGCCAGTCATGCAGGCCATCCACGCGTCGCGCTCGGCAGGGCCGATCGCGAAGCCCATGTGACGCATGCGCAATCGCGGATGGCCCCGCTGTTCGGAATAGGTCTTCGGCCCCCCCAGCCATTCGGCCAGATAGAGCTTCAGGACCGTTTTGGTCGGGCCGAGGTCCTGGGCGTGCATGGCGCGGATGGTCTGCGCCTGCGGCAGCACGTCCATGTTGCGGTAGAACGTCTCGACGAGACGATCCACGGCGTCCTGGCCACCGATGATGTCGAATGCGGTCTTGGTCGATTGCACGGCGTCCACAGTCATGCCTCCGCAGTAAGCAATTCATATGCCGATAGGCCGGAAATTTCGGCTCCCGGCAAGCGCTTTCGACGGGCGCCACATGCGGCGTTTCGCCTCCCGGGCGCGGCCATCCGCGGGGCCGCGCGCGTTTACGGGCTTCGCGCCGGGCGCTACACTCGGGGCATTGCCTCATAGGAAAGCGCTTTTGCGATGTCGGACCATTTGCTCCTCGGCGCCACGGGCGTCGTCATCGTCGCCAGCGTTCTGCTGGGCGGCGGGGCCCACAGTGGGCTTTTGTCGGACGCCCTCCTCGAGCTCATCGCGCTGCCGGCCCTGCTGCTCGGCGCGTGGGCCTTCGTCGATCTTCCGCGCGAGCGGCGCCCGCGCTTCGCCCTGCCCTTTTTCGCGGCGCTCGGCGCCCTCTTTCTCGTGCAGCTCGTTCCCTTGCCGCCGGCCCTTTGGACGCGCCTGCCGGAACGCGAAATGCTCACGGGCGGCTTCGCTCTGCTCGGGCGCGGGACGCCCTGGGCGTCGTTGAGCGTCGATCCTCATTTCACCCGGGCGAGCCTTGCGACGTTGGTCGCGCCGATCGCGGTTTTCCTCGGCGCCTCCTGCCTAAGACTCGGGCAGCGCCGGCTGCTCCTGCTGCTGCTGGCGCCGCTCGCCATGGTCAGCGTCCTCATCGGCCTGCTGCAGCTCGCCCAAGGCCCGGAGAGCCCGCTGCGCTTCTATCGGCCCACCAATATCACCGAGGCCGTCGGCTTCTTCGCCAACCGCAATCACTTCTCCGCTCTGCTCTATTGCGCGCTGGCGGCGGCCGGAGCCTGGACGTTCGACAGCCTGCGCCGATCGGGCGGGGCGCGCGCGCTCGTCGCCGACACGCCGCGCTTCATCGCCGCGCTCGCCGGCGCGACGACTTTCGTCATCATGCTGGCCGGCGAGGCGATGGCGCGTTCGCGCGCGGGTCTGGCGCTGGCGCTCGTCGCCGTCGTCGGCGTCGCGCTGCTCGCCCATGACGGCCAAGGGGAATCCCGCGACCCAAAGGCGAGGCGCAACAAGCTGTGGTTCGTGCTCGGCGCGCTCTCGCTCGGCGTCGCATTGCAGATCCCGCTGCATCGGGTCGCCGAGCGTCTCTCCGTCGATCATGTTCTCGAAGATGCGCGATGGACCATGGCCAGCCGCTCATTGGAGACCGCCCTCGCTTTTCTCCCCTTCGGCTCCGGCATCGGCTCCTTCGTTCCCGTCTACGCCGCGCATGAGCGGCCGCAGGACCTGCTGCCCAATCTCGCCGTCAACCACGTCCATGACGATTTTCTGGAGCTGCTTCTCGAGGGCGGCGCGGCGGGCGCGGCGCTCATCCTCGCTTTCGTCGCCTGGTGGGGCTGGAGAAGCGCGCATGTCTGGCGCTCGCACAGCGGAGGCGGCGATCTCTACGCGCGCGCTGCATCCTTGATCGTCGGGCTGCTGCTGCTGCACTCTTTCGTCGATTATCCTCTACGCGCCTCGGCCATGGCGACCGTGCTCGCGCTCGCCTGCGCCTTGCTCGCGGCGCCGGACCAAATGATCGAAGCTCTCCCCGTCGCGCCGGAGCCGCCCCCTTCGCACAAAAGACGTCGCCGTCGGCCGCAACCCACGCCGGCGCCGACGGCGCCGGAGGTTCGGCCTTCGCCCGCCGGGAAGCTCGAGGGATTCGAGTGGCCGGATCAGTGGAAGGGGAGTTAGCGAAGTAGAGAGAGAAGCCGGAAGATCGAGCCTGAAGCGGTCCGGGACCGGCGCTTGGACCGCGAGCCTTCAGGCTCGCTCTTTCTCTCTCTCGCAACCGATCGAGTTCGATGAAATAGGCCGCTGAGGAAGGGCCTGTCGGAGCGGAGGCGATCTTTCCGGCCTCGCCCTGCCCCAGCGCATTTCCCAAGGTTCGAACTGTGAGGGATTTGGGCAGCGCGATCGAATCCGCGAGTAGCAAATATTCGCTACTCGCTATTCGCCGAGCCGACGAAACCTCACGCCGCCTCCTCGCGCGTCGTCGGCAGGAAGCGCCGGGCGGCGAGCTCGGACTCCGAGAGATGGCGCGGGGCCGCTTGTCGCAGATCGCGCCGGGCGTCGCAAATCGCAGCGGGATCGACGCGGTCGCCGAAGATCACCAGCGAGACGGTCAGCAGCATGATCTCGATATCGAGCGCGAGCGACGCGTTGCGGACATACCAGATGTCGAGCGCCGCCTTGTCGGCGGCCGAGATGGCGCGGCCGCCCTTGACCTGCGCCCAGCCGGTGAGCCCCGGAGTCGCCATCAGTCGCGCCATGCAGCCGCGCGGCTGATCGATCGGCAGCAGCGGCCGTGGGCCGACGAAGGACATGTCCCCGGCGAGAATATTGAGGAGCTGCGGCAGCTCGTCGAGCCGTAGCCGCCGGGAGAGACGGCCGAGCGCCGAGGCGCGCAGCTCGTCCGGAACCCGCCGGCCCTCCTCGTCATGCGCCGGCGCCATGGTCCGCAGCTTGTAGAGCTTGAACGGCCGACCGAAGCGCCCCGGCCGCTGCTGCCAGAAGATCGGCGGCCAGCCGACATCGATCACGCTGATCGCCACCGCGAGCAGCAGCAGCGGCGCCAGCGCGCCGAGCAGCACGAGCGCGCCGATCACATCCAGCACGCGCTTCACGCGCCAATAGGGACGTGCGATCGCTTTCGAGATCTCCTCGGGATCGACGGAGAACGTCGCCGCGCTCACGCCCCGGCCGCTTCCGCCGCCGAGGCCGAGCTGATCGAACAGAAATTCGAGCACGACATCGCTCGACGCTTCGAGATCGAGCAGAGCGCGCTGCGCGAGGGGCGTCAAGGTCTCGAAATCGGCGGCGACCACCACGGCGTCGACAAAGACTCCATGCAGCTCGAGATCGCGCAACAGCTCGGCGACGCGCTCCGGCGCCCCGAGCACCGGATAGCCATGCACCGAGCGCCCGATATGGCGCCCGTCGTCGTCCAGAAAGCCGGCGATGCGGATAGAGTCTCGCGCATGGATGGAAACGGCGCGCAGATAGAGCGCGCCAACCTCGCCGACGCCGAGCACCAGCACCGTGCGGCAGGTCGAAGCGAGGACGGCGCCGGCCCGGCCGGGAGCGACGCCGGAGCGGCGCCACAGCCATGTCGACACGCGCGCCGCGATGAGGAACACCAGAGTGAGCACGCCCTGCAGCGGCGGCAGAGCGCGAGCGACGCCGTCCATGCGGTTGAGCACGAAGCCGAGCGTCACGGCGCTGATGACGATCGCCACGGTCGCGGCGGCGACGCGCAGCAGATCGGGAAGACCGGTGAAGCCCCAGACCGAGCGATGCGCGCCGAAAGCCGGCAGGATCACCGCCGCCGAAACCAGCGTGCAGAGCAAATAGGGAGCGGCGGCGGCGGCGCGCTCCGGAGTGACTTCGAAATTGTCCCTGAGGACGAGCGCAGCCCCCGTGGCCGCGACGATCAAAGCGAGATCTATGAACAATAATCGGCAATGACGCATCTGTGGCCTCGGTCGACGAAATTGTCGGCTCAACGCCGCAAGGAGGGCGGCAACGACGCAAATACGAAAGCACGCATTGATACGTCACGCGCCGCTTCCGCGCGCGCTGGGAAAACTACAGAATAGAAAGAGACGAAAGGAGACGCGGCGTCAGCGGCCGGCGGGCGGATCGTTCTTCGCCGCAGCGCGGCCGAAATCCGGAGCCGCCGTGTCCTGACCCTGGGCGACGATGCTGCGGCGGATGGCGCGCGTGCGTGTGAACAGAGCGAACAGGCCGTCGCCGTCGCCGCAGCGGATCATGCGCCGCAGAGCCGTCAAATCCTCGTCGAAACGGCCGAGCATCTCCAGCACGGCCTCCTTGTTGTTCAAGAAGATATCACGCCACATGGTCGGATCGGAGGCGGCGATGCGGGTGAAATCGCGAAAGCCGCTCGCCGAGAATTTGATCACCTCCGACTGCGTGACCTCCTCGAGATCGGCGGCCGTGCCGACGATATTATAGGCGATGAGATGCGGCAGATGGCTCGTCACCGCCAGCACCAGATCATGATGAGCGGCGCTCATGGTCTCGACATTGGCGCCGAGCCGCGTCCAGAAGGCCGTGAGCTTCGCCGCCGCCGCCGCATCGACCTGCGGCTGCGGCGTGAGAATGCACCAGCGATTCTGGAAGAGAGTCGCGAAGCCGGCGTCGGGACCGGAATATTCGGTGCCGGCGATCGGATGAGCGGGAATGAACTGCACGCCCGGCGGCAGATGCGGCGCGACCTGCGCGATCACCGCAGCCTTCACCGAGCCGACGTCGGAGAGAACGGCGCCGGGCGAAAGATGCGGGCCGAGAGCGCGCGCCACCTCGCCGCAGACGCCGACCGGCACACAGAGAATGACGAGATCGGCGCGCGCCGCCGCGGCGAGCGCTTCCACGACATCGTCGGCTATGCCGAGCGCGCTCACCCGCGCGCGCACCTCTTGCGATGAGTCGAAAGCGATGATGCGCCGCGCCGCGCCATAGGCGCGTATGCCGCGTGCGATGGACGAGCCGATGAGCCCGAGGCCGATCAGCGCGACGCTGTCGAAGATCGGCGCGGAGGCGCCCTCCTCAGCCATGCGCGGCTCGCGGCGCCGCGCGCCAGGAGGCGACGAATTCGCCGAGCGCCGCGACGACGAGGCGATTGGCCTCCTCGGAGCCGATGGTCAGCCGCAGAAATTGCGGCATTCCATAAGCGCCGATGGCCCGTAGCACGAGCCCGCGCGCGGTGAGGAAGCGGTCGGCGTCGGCCGCCGTGCGGCCCGCCTCCAGAGGAAAGCGGATGGCGATGAAATTGGCGACGCTCGGCAGAACCTCGAGCCCGAGCGCCTCGATCTCGCGCGTCAACCACGGCAGCCAGCGCTCGTTATGCGTCGCCGCCGCGGAAAGATGCGCTTTGTCCTCGAGCGCTGCGACGCCGGCCACGATCGCCGCGCTGCTCACATTGAAGGGATCTCGTACGCGGTTCATCGCATCGACCACCTGCGCCGAAGCGTAGCCCCAGCCGAGCCTGAGGCCCGCGAGCCCGTAGATCTTCGAGAAGGTGCGCGTCACCGCCACATTCTCGCGCGTTGCGGCCAGCTCGAGCGCCGGCGAATAGTCTTCACGACGCACATATTCCGCATAGGCCGCGTCGACGACGAGCAGCACATGCGACGGCAGCGCGTCGGCGAGCCGCTCGATCTCCGACCTCGGCAGAAAGCTGCCGGTCGGATTATTGGGATTGGCGACGAACACGATTTTCGTGCGCTCGGTCACCTTGCCGAGAATGGCGTCGACGCTCGCGCGATAATCGGTTTCCGGCGCGATCACCGGGACGCCGCCGGCCGCGAGGATGACAATGCGATAAGCGAGGAAGCCGTGTTGCGTGTAGATCGCCTCGTCGCCCTCGCGCAGGAAGGAGAGCGCGATGAGCGCAAGAATATTGTCCGAGCCGGCGCCGCAGACGACGCGCTCCGGATCGAGCCCATGGGCTGCGCCGATCGCCTGCCGCAGCCGCGTCGCCGCGCCGTCCGGATAGGCGGCGATCTCGGGCGCGAGCGCTCGCAACGCCTCGATGGCCCGCGGCGACGGCCCGAGCGGCGTCTCATTGGCGGAGAGCTTGAACACGCGCGCGGCGCCGGGCGCGCCGCTCTTGCCCGGCACGTAAGGGTCGATCGCCAGCACGCTCGGCCGCACGACAGGTTTCGTCATCGTCAACTCCTCGGGGCGAAAACGCCGCTGCGCGCCTGATCCAGCTCGAAACGCGCCGCATGGCTGCCGACCGGCGCGGCCACGGCGCGGCCGGCGCCGGCGCGCTGCAATTCCTCGACGAATTGCCCGCTCGCGACGCGCCCCGGCGCGGCGACCAGCAGCGACAATTCGCCCGCATGAGGCGCGGCGGCGAGAATCTCTCCGGCGAGCGCGCCGACCGCGCCCAGCGCCGCATCATGCCATTTCGGCAGAGTGACGGCGTGCAGCGCGATGTCCTGCGAGGCCGCCTCGGCGAGCGGCTTGGCGACGATCAGCACCGGCAGGCCGGCCGGATGATTGGGCCGCTCGACGAAGGGCAGGCGCGCGATGATCTTGGGCGCGTTCTCACCGACGAGGCGGACCCACCAGGCGCCCTCGTCCTGCGCGCCGGCCGAGCGCACCATGCCGAGATCGCCCTTCGACGCCGCCACCGCCGCGACCACGGCGCCGGCGCCGTGATGCGTCACATAGGGCACAGTGAAGCCGAAGTGGAAGCGGGCGCTGTCGCGCATGGCCGCGTCGCCGCCGGAATCATCGGCGTGGACGCAATATTCGGCCTGCATGTAGGTGAAGGTCGAGACGATGATGCGCCAGACGCCCTCGACCGTGTCGACCGGCAGCAGGCCGCTGTGGCGCGACACCAGCGCGCGCATCATCTGCGCCTCGCGGTCCGGGCGGAAGGCGGAGGCGCCGCTCTGCCCCTTGACCGCGATCAGCCGATCGATGATCTCGCCGCGCCGCATCAACAGCTCGTGCATGTCGCGGTCGATCCGGTCGATCTCGGCGCGCAGGTCCTCGAGCGTCTCGGTGTCGTGGTTCGGCAAGGCGTCGTCTCGCATGGCGCGGGCGTTGGCGGTTCAAAAGGCGGAAGGTTCTCTTAGGGCGCCGCAAGGCCGGAGGCAATGCGAGCGGGCCGGCGAGCGGCCCGCCGGCTGCGACGCCTTCGCGCTTGCCGATCACGCGAAGTCGGGTCAAATAGGCCTCGCCGACGCCGGTCGCGGCGGACGAGCGCCTCGGGAGGAAACCATGCAAGACAAAATTCGCAACGGATCGGCCCTGGCCATGGCCGCCGTCTCGCTCGCCCTCGCCGGCGCGGTGGCGACCACGGCCCATGCCGCGACCCCCGGCCGGGTGCAATGCCTCGGCGCCAACGCCTGCCAGGGCAAGGGCGACTGCCACAGCCCGAAGAACGCCTGCAAGGGCATGAACGCCTGCAAAGGCAAGGGCTGGATTCACACGGACTCGGCCGAGGCCTGCAAGGAAGCCGGCGGCAAGACGCTGGATTGATGTGACCGTCCCGCCCGCGCCCGCCGGTCGGGCGCGGGCGCGCAATCCCTCGCCATGCTCAGCCGCGCTTCTCCGCGGACGGCGTCAGCACCAGAGTGAGGCTCTCGATCGCCGTCACCTTCGCTCGCGCGCCCGGCGCGAGGCTGTCCGCCACGGCGTCCGGCGCGAGGCGCGCGCGCCAATCGACGCCGGACCAATGCACCTTGCCGCCCGTCTTCGTCACCTCATGCGTGGTCGTCAGCTCGCGGCCGATGAGGTCGCTGCTCCGATCCTCCTCGACATCGGCGTTCTGAAAGCGCTGCAGCGGCTTTTTGCCGATGAGCGCGATGGCGAGGCTCAGCGCCGCGGCGAGCGCCGCGGTCTCGATCAGCGACGGCCGCAAGCCGGTGAGATAGAGCAGCGCGCTGGCCGCGAGCGCGCCGATGGCGAAGAACATCAGCGGCGACAGTCCGATCACCGCAATGTCGAGCGCCAGCAGCGCGAGGCCGACGACGAGGGCGAGATTGGCGGGATCGTAGAACAGCTCCATCTTGGGCCTCACAGGAATTTCAATTATTTGGTGGGATGCGAGCCTGAAGGCTCGCGGTCCAGGTCCCGCGCTCGGACCGCGAGCCTTCAGGCTCGCTCTTTGTTTGCGCTCGAGCCCTACTCGCTCTTCTGCCAAGGCTGCGCGCTCTTGGGCGCGACGGCGCCGGCGGCGTTCGCCATCTTCAGCACGGCCATGGCCTTGGCCACCCAGCCGGCGGGATCGGCGCCCTCCCCCATCAGCACCAGCGAATTGCCGGTCTTGGCGAGCCGTCCATATTGCTCGATGGCGGACTTCGCCACCTCGAGCTGCACAGCCTTGTCGCCGCCCTCCTCGGTGATCTGCTTGCGGACCAACTCGATCGCCCGCGCCTGGCCCTCGGCGCGCAGGATCGCCGCCTGCTTCTCGCCCTCGGCGCGGTTGATCTCGGACTGCTTCACGCCTTCCGATTCGAGCACGGTCGCGCGCTTGTCGCGCTCGGCCTTCATCTGCCGCTCCATCGACTGGCGCAGAGATTCGGGCATGGCGATATCCTTGATCTCGTAGCGCGTCACATGCGCGCCCCAGAGCTGCGCCGCGTCCGACACGGCGCGGACGACGCGCTCGTTGATCTCGCTTCTGTTCTCGAAGGTCTTATCGAGCTCCATGGAGCCGATCGCCGAGCGCATGCTGGTCTGCGCCAGATTGATGATGGCGCGGTTGATGTCCTGCGCGCCATAGGCGGCGTCCCTGGCGTTGACGATCTTGTAATAGAGCACGCCGTCGATGGTCACGCTGGCGTTGTCCCTGGTGATGGCGTCCTGCTCGGGAACGTCGATCACCTGCTCGCGCAGATCGAATGTATAGGCGGCGCGCTCGACGATCGGCCAGACGAAATTGACGCCGGCGCCGAGCGTGCGGTTGTAGCGGCCGAGCCGCTCGATGACGAGCACGGTCTGCTGGCGCACAAAGCGCACCATGGTGGCGAGCGCGAGCGCGGCGACGTAAGCGAACCAGAAGACGGGGCTGTGCAGCAAGCCGAGCGGCAGGCCGAGCGCGAGGCTCTGATCGAGAATCAGCAGAGCGATGGCGGCGGCGCCGATGAAGAGCAGCGAAGGACCCATGTCGATCATTCCTGAGCGTGTCGAGAGGAAACTGCTCTTGGACTAGCGGCCGGCGACGCCGCGCGATGTGTCGGAGCGCACATCGCGTAGCCAAGGCGCGAAGGCTATCACGCGCGGAGACGCGCCGCTCGACAAATCGCGGATTCGGCTCCATGACGGCGGCATGGACCGCGCGCTTCGAGACGATTTTTTCGCCTGCCTTCGCTTCTACTCCCGCCTGCCGGTTCCGGCGCCGCGGGGGCATGAGATGCCGGACTTTCGCACCGCCGTGCGGGCGCTGCCGCTCGCCGGGGCGGTCATCGGCGCCTGCGCCGCCGCGGCGCTGCTGGCGGCGCGCGCGCTCGGCCTGCCGCCCTTTCTGGCGGCGGCTCTCGCCGTCGGCGCGCTCGTCCTCGTCACCGGCGCGCTGCATGAGGACGGGCTCGCCGATCTCGCCGACGGATTCGGCGGCGGCGCGACGCGCGAGGAAAAGCTCGAGATCATGCGCGACAGCCGGCTCGGCTCTTATGGCGCGATCGCGCTGACGCTGTCGCTGATGCTGCGCGTCGGCGCGCTGTCGGCCCTCGCCGAGCGCTCCGTCCTGCAAGCGGCGGCGGCGCTCGTCTTCACGGCGGCGCTGTCGCGCACGGCGGGGCTGCTGCCGATCATGATGCTGGCCCCGGCGCGCGGCGACGGCGCCGGCCACGCCGCTCTGCGTCCATTCGAGCAGGCGCTGCGGACGGCGGCGCTCCTCGTTCTCGCGACCGCTCTGCCGCCACTCGCGGCGGGGGCGCCGCTCGGCGGCGCCCTGCTCGCCATAGCCGGCGCGGCGGGGGCTGCCTACGCGATGACGAAGCTGGCGGAACGCCAGATCGGCGGCCTCACCGGCGATGTCCTCGGCGCCGCGCAGCAAGCCGCCGAGATCGCCGCGCTGCTCGCCCTCGCGGCGCGATGACCGCAATCCCGACGTTGATGTAGACCAATATCTGGTCTATTTTGCCCGGAAGACCACTCGCATTCCACGGGGGAACGATGCGCATCTCCGTGACGGAAGCAAAAGCCCAGCTGACGGAACTCGTGCGATTGGCCGAAGCGGGAGAAGAGGTCATTCTCACCCGCCACGGCCACTCCGCCGTCCGTTTGGTTCCGGTCAGGGCCGCGCCGGACAGAGCGTCTCGCCGAGCTTTGCTCGAGGCGATACGGGCGTCCGCGGCCGCAAAAGCGACGCCGGGACCGAACGCCGCCCGCAGTCAGGATTTCCTCTATGGCGAGGACGGCCTGCCGGAATGATCGCGGTCGACACATCCGCTTTGATGGCGATCGTGCTCGGCGAGGCGGAGGCCGACGCCTGCATCGCGGCGCTCTCGACAAAGGACGCGCTCGTGATCTCGGCGGGCACGCTCGCTGAAGCTCTGATCGTCGCCGGCCGCCGCAACGTCGGCGACGAGATGGCCCGGCTGATCGACGAGCTGGGCTTCGAGGTTGTTCCGGTGACGACCGCTTCGGCCCGCCGAGTCGCGCTCGCCTATCGCAAATGGGGAAAGGGCGTTCACCCCGCTTCGCTGAATTTTGGCGACTGCTTCGCCTATGTGGCTGCGCAGGAGCGAGGGTGCGGCTTGCTGTATATCGGAGATGATTTTCGCCGGACGGATGTCGAGAGCGCGCTTTGAGAGCGCTGCGCCTCGGTCCTCCTCGCGTCACGCTTCGGCCGTCTCGGCGATCCTCTGCGTCGCGCAGCGCACCTCGTCGACGGCCGACAGCAAGGTCTCGACCCCGGCGCCGGGACGCACGGCCTCCGCAGCGAGGCGGCGACGGAAAGCGCGCGCGCCGGGCCTCCCGGCGAATAGCCCGAGCATATGGCGCGTCATCGATGCGAGCCGCTCGCCGCGCCGCAACTGCGCCTCGACATAAGGTATGAACGCCTCGACCGCGGCGAAACCGTCCGGGAGCGGCGCCGGCTCGCCGAACAGCTGCGGATCGACCGCGAGCAATAGCTCAGGATTGTGATAAGCGGCGCGGCCGATCATCACGCCGTCGACATGCTCGAGCTGCGCCCGCATCTGCTCGATCGTCTCGATCCCGCCATTGATCGCGATCGGCAGAGTGGGAAAGGCGCGCTTCAGCTCATGCACGAGCGCGTAATCGAGCGGCGGGACGTCGCGATTCTCCTTTGGCGAGAGCCCCGCGAGCCAGGCTTTTCGCGCATGCACGACGAGCGCGTCGCAACCGGCGGCGACGACCCGCTCGCACAGCGCGAACAGCGCCGTGCGCGGGTCCTGATCGTCGACGCCGATGCGGCATTTGACGGTGACGGGAAGATCGACCGCATCCTTCATCGCGCTCACGCAATCGGCGACGAGATCGGGGCGCAGCATCAGACAGGCGCCGAAAGCGCCGTTCTGCACCCGGTCCGACGGACAGCCGACATTGAGATTGATCTCGTCATAGCCGAAGGGCTCGGCGATGCGCGTGGCCTTGGCCAGATCGAGCGGATCGGAGCCGCCGAGCTGCAGCGCGAGCGGACGCTCGGCAGGATCGAAGCCGAGCAGCCGCTGGCGGTCGCCGAAGATCACGGCGCCGGTGGTGAGCATCTCCGTATAGAGCCGCGCGCGGCGCGACATTAGCCGATGGAAGAACCGGCAATGCCGGTCGGTCCAGTCCATCATCGGGGCGGTAGAGAACCTAATATCTTGATTTGTAAGCGATTTCATTTTAGTCTCAAGGCCATAGGTCGGGGCGTGTGCATTCTCCATTACGCCTCGATACGACACTTTTCGCTCCTTTTCGACTTCTCAGTGCACACAGAGCGCACACGAAATTGCGACGTTCGCGAGGCTGGCGCGCTCGAGCTCGACGCAAGGGGAAATACGTCAACGAGACGTTTCTCCGCCGACGCGACGCCGAGGAGTGGGCGCTGACATAGAGCGCCGGATCGACCGCGGCGAGTGTCGCCGCGGCGGAAGCACCCGCACCTAAGAGCCATATGAGACCGCCCGCTCGCATGGAGAACCGGCGGGCGAAGTCATCGGCCGCGACGACAGGATAGGGTTCGTCACCGCGTCCCAGACTTGCCGCCAAGCGGCAAACTCCGAAGGGCGGATCCGAATAGCGGGCGAAATTGCCTTCGTGCAGGCTCGTCAATTCGGCTTCGACGATTTCGGTAAAGCGCTGGCAATCGCCAAGGTCGATCTCTTTTGTCGCCCAGTCGCCTATCCGCACGGAGGCGTCCTTGCGGCCCACGCGAGATCACATATGAGATGGCCGATGATCTCACGTAACTGTTCGCGGTAACGAAGTCGGAAGGGGTCGGGTTCGCCAAGCGACTGGCGGACGGCAGCATAGCGGGCGGCCGAGCGCTCGTAGGCTGAGATGAAGACGTCTTTGAGGAGGTCGATCTTTTTCAGCTCATAGACGCCGAGCACGGCTTCCGTATCGGCCTCCCTTCGGCGTCACCTTGCAGCCAAATCCGGGAATCTCGCTGTCCCATAGAAAGGCATCGCATTTTCGGAGGCGAAAATGGTGCCAGGGGCGTCATCACGAATTCCGCATAACAATCTGATATTAAATGCTTGATTGTCAGTGTGGAAAATCTCGAGGCCAACAAAAAGGCCAACAGCCAATCTTGTGGAAAACATCGCCGACGGTCTAATGGCGATTCGAAATGGCTCCCAGACTCACTGCGCAAGATCGACGAACCACCAGAAGACCACACTTTTCACGGCAGCAGGACCGCTTTCAACCACCTCCACCCGCGCCCACCGCTACGCCTCAACGAGCGGGAACCGGTACCCGACGCCTTGCAATCGATCAGCGCCCCGATCCTCCAACGTTAAACCGCACCACCCAAACGCGGACGATCTGCAAACCAAACGCGCCAATTCGCGCGGTGGCGCCGCGCAATCCGCCATTGTAAATGCACCGCTAAAGGTGTCTGATGTTTATAGGGTCCAGGGGGCCATCTTTCAACTGCATCGGCACCCGGATGTCTGCTCAATCATTGTAGCGCCCAACGCTGTACGCTCGGCCGGGATTGTAACGAAAATGTTCAACGGCGCCATTAAGGAAGAGGCCATCATGGCCCTGAAGACTGCGCAGGCTAGCCATGAAACCGAAGCCAAGGTTGTTGGTGAAGCGTCCGCAAGATTGTTCGACCTCCGCAAGTCCAGCAGCGAGCAGATCATCCCGCAGATCGAGGGCTATGTAAACTCTCTCGCCAACAGTCCCAAGGATTTGAACAAGACGTTTTCCGAGTATCGGGCCGACTTCAAGACTTTCAACGAGATCGTTGCCGCCATCGAGGAGGAGGCAGCCAAGATCAACACCAGGGCTGGCGCTGGCGGGGCTACTGGCGTTGCTGCAGGATTGGGGGTCGCGGCCTTTGCTCCGAGTGCGGCTATGGCGATCGCCACGACGTTTGGCGTTGCCAGTACCGGAACCGGCATTTCGACGCTGTCCGGGGTCGCTGCGACCAACGCCGCTCTCGCCTGGTTGGGCGGAGGCGCCCTGGCGACTGGCGGCGGTGGCATGGCCGCCGGAGAGGCGTTCCTGGCGCTGGCGGGTCCGGTCGGCTGGGCCATCGGCGGTGCTGCCCTCGTGGCGGCCGGAATGTTCGCCCGCAGCCGTAATCAGGCGATTGCCGAAGACGCCGCCGCCGAGACCAAAAAAATCCAGACCCACATCGCTGCGCTCTCGGCAGCCACGTTGGAGGTCAACCGACTTTTCAACCTGACCGAGCGCCATGTGAATGGTCTCACCATTCTGCTGACTCAGCTCAAGGAACAAGCGCCGCGAAATTACCTCGAGTTCAGCATCGTCCAGAAGGAATGGCTGAGCGCGCTCATCAATCACGTCCATTCGCTGTCCGAACTCCTTAACAAGAAGGTGCAGGCATGAGCTCGGAAACATTCCAAACTCGCGGCCGCCGCCTCGTTCAGGATCAGTTCGCCGGTGTTGCCGTCCAGGCCATCAATGATACCCGTGTTCACGACGAAATCATCAAGCTGGCCGCGCAAGATCGCGCTTTCGAGATCGCAGCGGAGCAAATAGACAAGGTTCGAGAGTTTCTCACGAATCCCCAAAACATCTTGGGAAGCGCGATAACAAAGCACGGCGAGATCGCCGAGCAGGTCGAAGTCGGCATCCGAAATGCACGGCAGGCTTTGGCCCAAGAGAATATGACAGCGACATTTGAAAGTGTCCATCGTACTGGACCGCTGGACTATCTAATCAATGGGGTCGGTGTTCAGTCTAAATTCGTCAACGGCATCCCCAACAATCTGCACCATGTCCTGAACCACCTAGATCGCTACGAAGGCTTCACCGCCGACGGGTCGCACTACATCATCCCTAAAGATACCCACGAGGCCATTCAGGCCCTGCTGAACGGAGGGAACATCGACGGCCTGAAGGCATCGACCGAGGAGAACATCAAGGCGCTGGCCAAGCTGATCGAGGAACAGACCGGGAAGCCGTTCTCAGAAGTTGTCCAACCGTCGATCGTAAACTACCCTGACGTTCAGGTGGTTAAGGCGCCCACGACACTGGACAACGAACAAAGGAATCTCGCCGACAAGAACGAGAAGCTCAAGGATGAGATCGTCGATGCCCACAAGCCGTCACTGCAGGGCGCCGCTCAAGCCGGTCTCGTGGGCGGGGCCGTCGGAGGCGCGCTGTCGCTGGCGACTGGGCTATATGCCAAGTACAGAGCCGGCAAGAACGTCTTTAAGGGCGACTTCTCGGCGGCGGATTGGCAGGAACTCGGCCTCGACACGGCCAAGGGCGCGGCTGGAGGTGCTGTAGCGGCTGGTTCCATTTATTTGATGACCAACTACGCAAGCATGGCCGCCCCGTTCGCCTCCGCGGTCGTGAGCGGAGTCAAGGGCCTTTCCTCGTTGGCAGCGGACTATCGTAATGGCCACATCAGCTTTGACGAGTTCGTCGACCTTGGCATGATCGTCTGCGCAGAATCCGCTATCGTGAGCGTGTTCACTCTTGTTGGCCAAACCTGGATTCCGATTCCCGTTCTTGGCGCTGTCATCGGTAGCTTGGCGGGTAAAATGGTGGCGGAATTCTGCACCGAACAGAAGGATAAGATCACCCAGCGCCTTCGGGATAATATGGCCTCGTTCAAGGCTACGTTGGACTGCAAACTGCTGGAAGTCCTAGAGACCATCACCGACGAGTTCGACCGCTTGAACAACCTGACGATCATCGCCTTCGATTCCCGTCTGAATTCCAATCTCCGCGACCGCAGTGTGGATCTGGCCATGGCCTACGGAGTGGAGGCAGACAAGATCATTGCCAACGAAACCGCGCTGGATAAGTTCATGTTGGCGTGACGGCCGCCAGCCCTGTCATCGAAGGGAGCGCGTCGTTTGGCGATACTGACCGTCAGCCATCCCCGAACGTTTGCTTCCCCTTCGCGGTCCAGAGTGCACGTGCATGTTCGCCCTGATCGCTTTGAAGCTTGTCCGCCATCCAGAGGAGCGCGCCGAAAATGATGGCGCGATCGTCACCGGTCAGGTCGACGATGCCGGCTTTGACGACCAGCCCGCCGAGTTCGATCAGATGTCGCGTGCGCTTGCGGCGCTCGATCTGCCATGTTCGCATATCATGCCGCGCCTGCGCCGCCTGATGACGGTTGCGCGCCACTCTGTTGCGCCGAAGCGCCACCAGTGTCGCGGCTAGGCGCCGATGCAGTTCGTCGCGACCGGCCCTGAAAGTACGCGGCCCCGCGTTTCGCCCATGCCTCCCTCTTTCCGGCATCCTTGGTTTCGGCCAGAACGATCAACGCTCCCGCCAGCTCCTCCGCGTTGAGCGCGTCGGCTCCAGTCGAAATGACCAGCTCGCCAAGCTGTTGCACCTTGCGGTTTCTGAGGTCTCGCGCCTTGTGTTCGATCGACTTCAGTTCCGCGTCGAAGTCCCGTGGCTTGCGCATCATGTCCTCCACATGCTGTTGATGGTGCGATAATAGTCGAGCGCTTGCCGAAACGCTGTAAGGTTGCCGGGACGGTTGGGGACGGCGTGGTCCCTCCCGAGAATTTTTCGAGGGAGGGCGCGCTTATACGTCGTTCCGACGTGCGCTTCGCTGTGGTGATGTTCGGATCGCGATGGCGATCTATCATCTTCACGTCAAGATCATCGGCCGCAAATGCGGCTCCAGCGCGGTGGCGTCCGCCGCCTACCGCTCGGCCTCGCGGTTGCGCGACGACAGGCTCGGGCGCAGTCACGATTTCTCGGCCAAGCGCGGCGTCGTCCATTCCGAGGTGATGCTGCCGGAGAATGCGCCGGAGGCGTGGAAGGACCGCGAACGACTTTGGAATGATGTCGAGGCGCTCGAAGTCAGGAAGGATGCGCAGCTCGCCCGCGAAGTCGAATTCGCCCTTCCTCGCGAGATGACGGAGCGCCAGGGCATCGAACTCGCCCGCGATTTCGTGCGGTCCGAATTCGTGGACCAGGGCATGATCGCCGACCTCAATGTGCATTGGGATGTGGCCGATGACGGAATGCCGAAACCCCACGCGCATGTCATGCTGACCATGCGCTCGGTTGACGAGAATAGCTTCGGTCCGAAGGTGCGGGAGTGGAACCGCACCGAGTTGCTCGAACGCTGGCGGGAGCGTTGGGCAGAGCTTGCCAACGAGCGTCTGGCCGAACTCGACGTCGACGCGCGCATCGACCATCGCAGCTTGGAAGCGCAAGGCATCGTGCTGGAGCCGCAAAGCCAGATCGGCGCGACCGCGCAGCGCATCGAAGGCGAAGGTGTCGAGGCCGCCGACCGCGCGGAAATGCATCGCGAGATCGCGCGCGGCAATGGCGAGCGCATCATCGCCGATCCCGCCCTGGCGCTCGACGCCATCACGCATCAGCAATCGACCTTCACACGGCGCGACATGGCGATGTTCGCCCACCGGCACAGCGACGGGAGCGACCAGTTCAATGCGGTGATGGGCGCGATGCGGGAGGCGCCCGATCTCGTCCAATTGGGCAAGGATGGACGGAGCGATGATCGCTTCACCACCCGCCAGATGATCGAGACCGAGCAGCGCTTGCACCGCGCTGCCGACCTCATGGCTGCGAAGGAGCGCCACGAGGTCGGTGACAGGGACCGTGAAGCGGCGCTGGCGCGCGCGGAAGCACGCGGTCTCGTCCTTTCGGGAGAGCAGGCCGACGCGCTGGCGCACGTCACGGACGGGCGCGATCTCGGCGTCGTCGTTGGTTATGCCGGAACGGGGAAGAGCGCGATGCTGGCCGTGGCGCGCGAAGCTTGGGAAGCGGCCGGCTACGAGGTGCGAGGCGTGGCGCTGTCCGGCATCGCCGCCGAGAATCTCGAAAGCGGATCGGGCATCTCGTCGCGCACCATCGCCAGCCTGGAACACGGTTGGGGACAGGGCCGCGATGTGCTCACCGCGCGCGATGTTCTGGTAATCGACGAGGCGGGCATGGTCGGCACGCGCCAGTTGGAGCGCGTGCTGTCCCATGCCGCCGAGGCCGGCGCCAAGGTGGTGCTGGTCGGCGATCCGCAACAATTGCAATCCATCGAAGCCGGCGCGGCGTTCCGATCCATCTGCCAACGTCACGGTGGAGCGGAGATCGGCGAGGTGCGCCGCCAGCGGGAGGATTGGCAGCGCGACGCAACGCGCGATCTGGCGACCGGCCGAACCGGCGATGCGCTCCATGCCTATGACAAACATGGCATGGTCCATGCCGCTGCGACACGGGGACAGGCGCGCGACGATCTGATCGACCGCTGGGATCGCGACCGACAGGCGTCGCCGGGCCGCAGCCGTATCATCCTCACCCACACCAATGCCGAGGTGCGCGCCTTGAACGAGGCCGCGCGCGGCAGGATGCGGGACGCCGGAAATCTCGGCGACGAGGTGCGCCTGATGGTCGAACGCGGTGAGCGAAGCTTCGCTCGCGGAGATCGCGTCATGTTCCTTCGGAACGAACGCGGCCTCGGCGTCAAGAACGGCACGCTCGGCGCCATCGAACAGGTCAGCACGCAGAGCATGAGCGTTCGCACCGATGACGGTCGTTCCGTTCGTTTTGACCTGAAGGATTACGACCGCATCGACCACGGCTATGCCGCAACCATCCACAAAGCGCAGGGCATGACCGTGGACCGCACCCATGTCTTGGCCACGCCGGGTCTGGACGCCCACGGCGCCTATGTCGCCATGTCGCGCCACCGCGACCGCATGGAGTTGCATTATGGCCATGACGACTTCACGAGCCAGGACCGGCTTCTCGGCGCCCTGTCGCGCGACCGGGCGAAGGATATGGCGTCTGATTACGAGCGGCTCGAGCCGGCGCGCGATTATGCCGAACGGCGCGGGATCACTTTCCGCGCCCGCGTGGCCGAGATCGTCAAGAAGGCGCCCGAGAAGGTGCGCGGCATGTTCGACGGCCTGCGCCTGCCCGCCGCCGGCGGACAGGGGCCGGAAAGGAAGGTGGCGGAAGACCCGGAAGCGGCGCTGCGCCGCGCCCGCACCAAGGCGCTCATCCACCATGCCCGCGCCGTGGATGCGATCTTCGAGATGCAGGAGAGAGGCGGCAAGGCCAACCCGGAGCAGGTGAAGGAATTGCAGGAGGCCCGCAAGGTCTTCGAGGAGGTGCGGCCCTATGGCTCGCACGATGCCGAAGCCGCCTACAAGAAGAACCCGGAACTCGCCTCGGAAGTGGCCACGGGGCGCACCGCCCGCGCCATCCGCGCCCTACAGCTCGAAACCGAACTGCGCACCGATCCGCAGCGCCGCGCCGATCGCTTCGTGGAACGCTGGCGGGAGCTCGGCCAGACCAGCCAGCGCCAGTATCAGGCGGCGGACATGTCCGGCTACAAGGCCACGCGATCGGCGATGGGTGACATGGCGCAGAGCCTCGAACGCGATCCGCAGCTCGAGTCGATCCTCGCCGGCCGCAAGCGAGACCTCGGAATCGGGGTCGAATCGGGTCGCCGACTCGGATTGGAGCTCGCCTTCAGCCACGGCATCGACCTCGGTAGAGGCCGGAACATCGGACTTTGACCCCGCCTATTTTCCGCCGTCGGCGCGCCACGCTGCGACGGCGAGCAATACCCTCTTGCACGGCGATAAATCCTTGTCCTGTCTGGCTCGGGAGCAGTCAGACAAAGCCAGCAGAAGTCGAGGCAGCCGTGCGCCAACCAGACCGTATCATCCGCCTGAGAACCGTCCTCGCCCGGACCGGCCTGTCTCGGTCCACCATCTACCGCAAGATCGCCGAGGGCACCTTCCCCGCACAGATCAAAATCAGCGCCAACGGCGCGGGCTGGCATGAATCCGAAATCGACCGCTGGGTCGCCAACCCCCTTGCATGGCGGCCGGTGGAAGAGGTCGATGACGGTCGGTGAGGCCAGCGCGCTCATACAATCAGTGCACGATCGGCGATATCTTTCGTCACGGCGTTCGTTTGAATTTATCAATGCAGTCTGACCACGCCTGCATCAGTTCGATCCGCTCTTGCCAATAGCTCGCCCGGTTGTAGGCGCGCCGGATTTCGTTCTGATCTTGATGCCCGAGCGCGGCCTCGATCACGTCGGGCCGGAAACCCCGTTCGTTCAATATCGAGCTTGCCGCAGCCCGAAAGCCGTGCGCGGTCATCTCATCCTGCGTAAAGCCCATGCGCCGCAGCGCCGCGTTCATGGCGTTCTCCGACAGGGGGCGGGCATTGGAGCGGATAGAGGGGAACACGAGCGTGCTCCGGGCGACCTCTTTCACCTCGCGCAACACATCGAGCGCCTGTCGCGAGAGCGGCACGTCATGCGGCCGGCGAACCTTGGTGCGGGCGCCGTCGATGCGCCAGATTGCCTCCTCCGCGTCGATTTCCGCCCATGTGGCGCCGCGGACCTCGCCGGGGCGGGCAAACGTCAGCGCGGTGAACTGAAGAGCGCACCGGAGCGTCGGCCAGCCGTCATAGGCGTCTATGGCCACCAGAAGCGCGCCGAGATGCTTCTCGTCGGTGATTGCGGCCCGATGCTGCACCTTCGGCGCCATCAGGGCGCCGCGCAACAGAAGAGTCGGATCGTCCTTGGCCCGCAGCGTAGCGACAGCGAGCCGGAAGACGGTGCCGATCAGGCTACGCAGCCGCCGCGCCGTCTCCCGGCGCCCGCTGCGTTCGATCCGTTGCAGCAACGCGAGGATTTCCGCCGGCGTGATATCCGCGATTGGTCGGGCGCCAAGGTCGGGGCCGGCAAGATCGACGAGCAGCCATCGGTTCTTCGCAACGGTGGACGCGGCGGCGCCCTCGTCCTCGATGCGTTGCAGATATTCCTCGGCAACGCCCCCGAAGGTGTTCGTCGCCGAGATGACAGCGGTCAGTTTCGCAGCCTTCTTGTTGGCCCCAGGATCGACTCCCGAGGCCAACAGCTTCTTGGCTTCGTCGCGCAGCCGCCGCGCCTCGACGAGGGGAACGGAGGGATAGGCGCCGTGGGAGAGCTTCTTCTGCTTACCGCTGAACCGGTATGCCTGGTTCCAGAGCCGCGCGCCGCTCGGCTTCACAAGGAGGTAGAGCCCGCCGCCATCGGAGAGCTTGTATTCCGACGCCCGGCCCTTGGCGGCGCGGCACGCTGTATCTGTCAGGGGCATTGACGCCTCCCGGCTGTTGGCCTCGGGCCAGCAGATACCAGGGCGAGGCCAACATCAAGGCCAACAAATTCATGAGATCGGGTGATATCCGAAGATGCCGATTGAGACGGCAGAAGGCGTCAAAAACCAAAAAACAACAATCTTTTCAATGCAATATGACGCCCATTGAGACGTCCTGAGATGCCGGGAGATTAGGGGGATGGTGCCCAGGGGCGGAATCGAACCACCGACACTGCGATTTTCAGTCGCATGCTCTACCAACTGAGCTACCTGGGCGTCGGCGTCGCGTGGACGCCGGAGTTCGCGGCTTATAGAAAGGGATACTCTGCTTGTCCAGCCCCGTGCGCGAGATTTTCGCGTCGACGGCCCTTGCTCAATGACCTTCCATCGGCGCACCCGGAAACGGCAGGATGTCGATCCCTTCGTCGATCAGCGCCTTCGCCTCCTCGAGGCTCGCCCGTCCGCGAATCGCGCGTTGCTCGGCCTCGCCGTCCTGCATGCGGCGCGCCTCTTCCGGAAAGGCCGCGCCCACATCCTCCGTCACGGCGGCGATCGCTTCGCGCAGGAGGCCGACCATCGCGCGCAGCGCCGCGCCCTCGTCCGCCGCCGGCGCGGCGCGCGCCACATCGCGCGCCACATGGGGAGCCATGATCGCCTTGGCGACCCGCGCCGAGCCGCAAATGGGGCAAGCGATCGCGCCCTGCTCCGCTTGGCGGTCGAAGGCTGCGCTGTCCTTGAACCAGCTCTCGAACTCATGCCCCTCTGCGCAGCGGAGCGAATAGCGGATCACGACGCGCGCTCGCCCGCTCCGAGCAGACGGTCGAGCTCGCCGGCCGACTCCAGCGCATAGAGATCGTCACAGCCGCCGATCGGCTGTCCATCGATGAAAATCTGCGGAACCGTGCTGCGCCCCTCCGCGAGACGGCTCATCTCGGCGCGCTTTTGCGGATCGCCGTCGACGGGAATCTCCTGATAGGCGATCCTCTTCAGCTCGAGCAGCTGCTTGGCCGCCCGGCAATAGGGGCAGGTCGAGGTGGTGTAGATGACGATCTGCGGCATGACGGTTCGATGACCTCCCGCGCCCTTATATTCGCTGCAGGCGATATTTCAACGGCGCGGCGTCAGGCGGCGTCGACGACGCGCGCGAGCACCAGCACGTCGACGCGCGCCGCCCCGGCTCTCAGCAAGACCCGGGCCGCAGCGTTCACCGTCGCGCCGGTCGTCAGCACATCGTCGACGAGCACGATATTGCGGCCGTGGACGGCGGCGGCCCTCTCCGGCTTCAGCCGAAAAGCCCCCTGCATGTTGGCGGCCCGCTGCGAGCGCGACAATCCGACCTGCGGCGGCGTCGGCTTCACGCGCTCCAGCGCCGCGGTCTCGACCGGCACGGCGCTCTCGCGCGAGATCGCCTGCGCCAGCGCCGCCGATTGGTTGAAGCGGCGCGCGGCGAGACGCAGCCGATGCAGCGGAATAGGGACGAGAAGATCGGCCTCTGCGAGCAGCTCGGCGCCGGCGCGGGCCATCCAACGGCCGAGCGGCTCGGCCAGCTCCAGCCGGTCGTAATATTTCAGGCGATGCGCGAGGCTGCGCGCCTTGTCGCTGTCATAGCGGGCGACGGCGCGCGCCCGCGCGAACGCGGGCGGATCGGCGCTGGCCGCGAGCGAGATGGCGCCGGCGCCGAGATCGCGGTCGAAAGGCAGGCCGAGCCGCTCGCAATAGGGCCGCTCGATGAAGCCCATCCCGCCCCAACAGGCGGGACAGAGCGCGCCATGCGTCGCCACCGCCTCGCGGCAGACGAGGCAGACCGGCGGATAGACGAGGTCGAGCAGCCGCGCGCCGAACCCGCGCAGGAGCCGGGCGGCGCGCATCGGCGCGGTTTCGAGCCTCGCCTCTGGTTCAGCGATCGTCATCGGCCCGACCTTCCCCCTCCTTGCTTTTCGCGAAGCCGCCCGCCGCGAACGCCCGCAGATCCCGAGCGGGGGGCTCGTTCAAAGCGGATCGCCCTGGGCCGCAGGCGCGCTCCGGCGTTGCTCGAAGGGATTGATTCGATGGTACCGCCACCCCGGCTCGAACGGGGGACCCCCAGATCCACAATCTGGTGCTCTAACCAACTGAGCTATGGCGGCCCGTCAGCGGGGCGGAAACTAGAAGCATCGCCGTTTTTTTGCAACGCGAATATCGGCCTCGGCGTCAAAATCCTGTCGGCGCCGCCTCCACGCCTCGTCGCCGCTCCTCGCCTTGGCCGGCGCCCGAATCTCTGCTTAACATGGAGGCCGCCGCCGGCCTGTCGCCCGCGGCCCCGCGAGGACCGCCCGCCGATGAAAGTCACTTTGATCCAGATGAACTCCGTCAGCGACAAAGCCGCCAATCTCGCCGCCGCGGGGGCGCTGATCGAGCAGGCCGTGCGCGACGAGCGGCCTGACTGGATCTGTCTGCCCGAGGTGTTCGATTTCATTGGCGGCAATCGCGCCGACAAGGCCGCCGCCGCCGAGACGCTGCCCGGAGGCCCCGCCTATTCGCTATGCAGCGAGCTCGCCCGCCGTCATGGCGTGTTCATCCACGCCGGCTCCATCCTCGAGAAAATCCCCGGCGAGGATCGCTTCCACAACACCACCCTCGCCTTCGACCGCCGCGGCGAGGAGGTGGCGCGCTACCGCAAGATTCATATGTTCGACATCACCGCCCCGGACGGCGCTCAATATCGCGAGAGCGCCGCCTTCAAACCGGGAGACGCCGTCGTCACTTATGACTGCGAGGGGCTCACCATCGGCTGCGCCATCTGCTATGATCTGCGCTTTCCATATCTTTTTCAAAAGCTTGCAGAGAAAGGGGCGCAGATCGTCGCCCTCCCCTCCGCCTTCACCATGGTCACCGGCAAGGATCATTGGGAGGTGCTGCTGCGCGCCCGCGCGATCGAGAGCCAGACCTATGTGATTGCGCCGAATCAGACCGGAGCGCACAAGGCCGGCCATGAGACGCGCGTCAGCTATGGCCATTCGCTGGTCGCCGATCCCTGGGGCCATGTCGTCGCGAGGGCGTCCGACGGCGTCGGCTTCGTCTCGACGCGAATCGATCCCGAGCGCATCCGCAGGGTGCGGGCCATGATTCCGGTCGCGAGCCATAAGGTCACGCTGCCGGCCTGAAGCGCCTCCAATCCCTCTCTTGTCACGCAACTGGCGAAGATGCACGTAACTGGCGGACTCGCCAGCAGAATTCCCACGCGCTCTTGCGCGGTTCGGGAAAGTGTGGCTAGAATATTGTTCTGCTTACAATCCGAAACAGGATGGGCGCCGAAAATGCGCGCCGGCAGCGGGGGGAGCAACAATCATGGCGTCGCGTCCGAAAAATCGCGAGGCGGGCAGGTCTGCGCCCGCACGAATAGCATGACCAAGAAAATCGAACCAGGGCGCACTTTGACGCGGGCCGCCCTGCGTGAGGCCGTCTACAGCTGTTGCCCAACGCTGTCGCGCGCCGAAGCCCGTCAGATTCTCGACGCCACTTTCGAGGAGATCAGCGACGCTCTGGTCCGCGGCGAGCCGGTGAAGCTGCGCTCTTTCGGCAGCTTCAACGTGCGCGCCAAGCGCGAGCGCGTCGGCCGCAATCCCAAGACCGGCGTCGAGGCGCCGATCTGCTCGCGCAAGGTGTTGACGTTCAAGGCCTCGCCGGTGCTGATCGCGCAGGTCAACGGACAGTCGACCGAGCATTTGGAAGAGGCGGATTGAAAGTCGAGAAGCGAGCCTGAGGCTCGCGGTCCAGGGCGCGCTCGGGCCGCGAGCTTCAGGCCTCGGCCGCGGCGATCAGCTCCGCGAGAGAGAAATCCGGCCGGCCGTCGAAACGCCGGACGATCGTCTCGATGCGCGGCAGATCGGCGAGGCTCTCGACGTCGAGCCGAAGCTCCGGGCGCGCCGCCTCCGGCGGGGCCTTGAGGCTGAGCGGGCGATAGATGCGGCTGTTCTCGCGCAGGAAGGCCGGGCCGCCGCGGCGCTGCTCCGGCTCGCCGCAGCGCGCCTCCGCCTCGGCGAGCGCCGCCAGAGTGAAGCCGTCGATCTCCATGCCGCGCGGATAGGTCGGCGCCAGCGTGTTGCCGATCCAGTCGAGCATTCCGTCCGTCATCTGCAACAGATCGGCGACCTGAGTCACCAGCGCCGGATCGATCAGAGCGCTGCGCGCATCGATCATCACCCCGCCTTTGGCGCCGGCGGCGCGCAAGGCCGCGAGCAGGCGGCCGATGAGATCGTCGCGCCCGCCGGTCTCGCAGGCGACGCCGCGCGCGGCGCAAAAGGCGCGGATCGGCTCGTCCTCCGCTTCGTCGCTGGTCGTGACCACGACGCCGGCCAGTTTTTCGGCGCGCGAGACGCGCTGCAGCAGCAAGCCGAGCAACGGCTCGCCGGCGAGCGGCGCCAGAACGCCGGTCTCGCGGCCGTCCCGAACCATGACGGCGGAAATAATGGCGAGGACGTTCATGGGCTCGGCCTCAATCGCGGATTTCGGTTTGGATGGTGTAGATGTCGTAGGGCGGCGCGTCCTCGCCATTGGCGTAGCCCATGGGCTCGCCCTCCCCCGGCCGCCGCACGAGACGGCCGATCTCGCCGCCATAGACATGAATGGCGATGGCGGCCTCTGCGCCGGCGAGACGCACCGCGGCCTCGCCGGCCGAACGAAAGACGTCGACGGTCCCCCGCGGCAGCTCGCGCGGCGCGGCGCCGGCAAGGCAGCGCGTCGGCGTCCCGCGCAGCGCGCCGATGATCTCCCAGACGCCCGGCTGCTCGATGGCGAGCGCCGCGCCGGCGGGAAGCACCGAAGCGATGACGGCGAAGCGCTCCATGCCGTCGCTATAGAGCTGATATTGCCGCGCCTCGCCGGACGGCGCGGCGGCGAAGACCTCCGGCAGCCAATCGTCTTCGGCGACGAGCCGCGTCATCAGATCGCGGCCGATGAGCAGTATCTCGCGCTCGCCCTCTGCGAGCTCGACCATGGATTGAATGTCCCAGATGAACCGCTTGAGGGCGGGAGGAACGGGAGGGCGCGTCGGCTCGGGTGCGGCGGTCATGACGCAAGGAAAGCAAGCGATGCGCCATGGGGGGCGAGGGAAACGCCGAAGAGAACCAACGGCGCCGCCGCCTCCTCTGAAACGACAAAGAGAACCAACGGCGCCGCATCCCCCTCTCCCCGCTCGCCTGACATCCTCCTTGCATCAGCTCCCCAAAACTTCGATCCCTCGGCGGAGCGCGAGACGTGAAGACAGATTACATTCGGGAGCTGAGCGAGGTGCGCATGGTGCGGCGCGCGCCGGAGGGGCCGTTCGAGCTGGGCCGCGAGGATCGCCTCTATGTGCTGCAGCGCCTGCGCGACCTCGAGATCGCCTTCGGCATAGAGGGCTTTCCGGGCGTGCCTTTCGAGGAGATTTCGGGGCGCGAGCTGATCGGCCTCTTCATCGATTGGTGGCGGGGGCTGGAGCCCGAGACCGAGGCGCAGCAGACCGCCCATGGCCGCCTGCCCGGCGCCATTCGACTGCTCGACACCCATTCGGCGTTGATGGAGGAAAAGGCGCAGCGGCCCCGCTCGGCGCCGTGATTGTCCGATATCGGACAGAGCGCGTTGGCGCCATCATTGTCAGCCCATACCAGACGAATATCGGCTCAACGATTCGAAGTTTCTGGAGAGCGAGCCTGAGGGCTCGCGGTCCAGATCCGAGCGTCAAGCGAGCGCGTCGCGCAGCAGCAGCGCGATATGGCGCGCCTTGCGGCCGCTGCCGTGCTCGATCTGATGACGGCAGGAAAAGCCATTGGCGATGAGCGGCGCATCGGCCGCAGCATTGCGCATCGCCGGCAGCAGAGCCAGCTCCGCCATCTGCATCGAGGCGTCGTAATGCTCGGCCTCGAGGCCGAAGCTGCCGGCCATGCCGCAGCAACTCGTCTCGACGATGTCGTAGGAGAAGCCGGGAATCCACCCCAAGACCTTGCGCATCGCGCGCATCGCGCCGAACGCCTTCTGGTGGCAATGGCCATGCAGCAGCGCCTTGGGGGCGTCGAGCGCTTTCAGCTCGAGGCGCAGCCCATTGTTCTGATGCTCGCGCGCCAGAAACTCCTCGAGCAGATAGAGCTGCTTGCCGAGATCGCCGACCTCCGGCCCGAGGCCGAGGCTGTAGAGCTCGTCGCGCAGCGACAAGAGGCAAGAGGGCTCGAGGCCGATGATCGGCGTCTGCGCGGCGATCTCGCCACGGAAGGCGGCGAGCACGCGCGCCGCCTCGCCGCGCGCCTTGTCGACGAGGCCGGTGGTCAGATAGGTGCGGCCGCAGCAGAGTGGGCGGTTCGGCTCGGCGTCGGTGGGCGCCGGCTCGGCGATGCGCACGCCATAGCCGGCGCGCTCCAGCACTTCGACGGCCGCCTCGGCGACCTCCGGCTCGAAGTGATGACAAAATGTGTCGACGAACAGGATCACCTCGCCGCGCGCGCCGGTCGCCCCGGTTTCCTTGCGCGCGAACGCTTTGGGAGCCGGCTCCGGAACCGGACGCCGCGCGGTGACGCCGAGCCATGACTCGGCGAGCTTCGCCAGCGGCGCGACGCGGTTGCGCAGCATGATGGCGAAGCGCAGCAGAGCGCGATGGCGCCCCGTCCATTCCGGCACGCCGCCGAAGAGGCGGGTGCGCAACGGCGCGCCGACGAGCTCGTGGCGCTGCGCGAGATATTCGGTCTTGATCAGCGTCATGTCGACGGAGCTGGGACATTCCTTCTTGCAGGCCTTGCAGGAGACGCAGAGGTCCATCGCCTCGTCGAGCCTCGGATCGGCGAAGGCGCGCGCGTCGGAGCCGTCATTGAGCGCCGCCTTGAAGGCGGCGACGCGCGCCTCGGTGGAATGGGCGCGATCGCCGGTGATCCGATAGCTCGGGCACATCACTCCCTTGCCGGTCTTGTGACAGTCGCGGCTGTGCATGCACACCGCCACCGCCTTGGCGTAATTGCCGCCGGTCGCCGGAATGCCCGAATAGGCGTCGCCGATTCCATAGGTGTCGTAGGCCGACCAATCGAGAAATGTTTTCATTCCAGCTCCTCGCGCGGGCGAGGAAGCAAGTTTTGCGCCCGGTGCGGCGTCGCGAGGCGACGAGGGAGCGCCCCGCGGCGCTGGATTGCTTCGCTCCACTCGCAATGACGGCCGCGTCGGACCGCCCTCACCCGAAGACCGGCCCGCGCTTGGCCACGGCGAGCGCCTTGGTCAGATCCTCGGCGAGTTCCGCCTTCTGGTCCGGCCCGAGGAAGCCGCCGATCTCGACGCGCTCGCCGCGCGCGACGAGCGTCACGCGCTGCACGCCGAACTCCTCGTGCCTCTCCTGCTCGAGCCGCACCCAATAAGTGTCGAAACGCCATTCGGCGCGCGCGCCATCGGCCGTGGTCTTCACGAAGCGCAGCTCGAAAGGCGTCAAATCCAGCGTCTCGAAGGCGCGCGCCGAATAAAAGCTCACGCGAAAGGCGATATAGAGCGCCAGCACGTCGAGCCCCATGAAGCCGACCACCGGCCATGCGCCCATCACATAAAAAGGCAGCGAGAGCGCGAAGGTCCCGGCGCCGAACAGAAGAATGAAGCGCTTGAACGCTCTGGGCGACATCGAACGATGCGGCGTCAGGCGCTTGCGATAGATAGCCTCGGTCGAAGGAGCGGTCACGTCCACGCCTTTCGTTCTCCGGAACGTTGAGTTATAACGCATTCATGCCGAACGAAAAGAGCGCGCCCGCAACGACGCCGCGACGATCGTCGCCGCGCGCCCGCGAAGCGGCGCGCATCGACGAGATTTTCGCGCGTCTCGAGGCGGCCGATCCGCATCCCAAAGGCGAGCTCGAGCATGTGAACATCTTCACTCTGCTCGTCGCCGTGGTGCTGTCGGCGCAGGCGACCGATGTCGGGGTCAACAAGGCGACACGCGAATTATTCAAGGTCGCCGACACGCCGCAGAAGATGGCGGCGCTCGGCGAGGAGCGGCTGAAGGACTATATCAAGACCATCGGCCTCTATCCGACCAAGGCGAAGAACGTCATCGCGCTGAGCCGGCAGCTCATCGAACGGCACGGCGCCGAGGTGCCCTGCGACCGCGAGGCGCTGGAGGCGCTGCCCGGCGTCGGCCGCAAGACCGCCAATGTGGTGCTGAACATCGCCTTTCACGTGCCGGTCATCGCCGTCGACACGCATATTTTCCGCCTGTCGAATCGCCTGCCGCTCGCAGCCGGCAAGACCGTCGAGCAGGTGGAGGCGGGGCTCGAGAAGATCGTGCCCGAACGCTTCAAGCTGCATGCGCATCACTGGCTGATCCTGCACGGCCGCTATGTCTGCAAGGCGCGCCGGCCCGAATGCGAGCGCTGCATCATCGCCGACCTCTGCCGCTTCGCCGGCAAGACGATCTGACGTCCGCGTCAGCAAAAGCCGCAGCGATAGGGGCGGCGTCATTGCGAGGAGCGAAGCGACGAAGCAATCCAGAGCGGCGAGGCGTGAACCTTCCGAAGCGCGCCCCGCCGCTCTGGATTGCTTCGCTTCGCTCGCAATGACGGCCCTCGCTCGCAATGACGGCCCCCGCTTCCGTCGGCTTACGTTTCATCGCTCACACGGGATCATGCGAGCCTCCATCGCTCGATCGCGCGCTGTGCGCCCGCGCACAGCGCGAACGCGCCTTCTTCGCAGATGATGATCCTGTGAGCGGCAGTTGTGCTCAGTCGAAGCCGATCACATCCCATTGTCACCCCGGGGGAGCTTTTCGATGGCGTTTTTCTCAGATCGGCGGCGGCGTCTTCAACTCGCCGCCGCCGCGCTCGGCCTCGCGTGCGGGGCCTCGGCGGCGGCGCAAGCCGCAACGCAATGGGTGATGGGCTATTATGTCGCCTATCAGCGCGATCTCTATCCGCCGCAGGCGATCGACTGGAGCGGCCTCACCCATATCGTGATGGGGCGGCTGAAGGCCAACGCCGACGGCACGCTCGCGCTCGATTTCGATTGGGACGCGACCAATGGGCCGGCGCTGGCGAAGGATATCGCCCAGCGCGCCCATGCGGCCGGCAAGAAGGCGATATTGATGCTCGGCGGCGCCGGCGAGGGCGCGAAGATCCGCTCCGCCGTGCTGAACCACCGCGCGGCCTTCGTCGCCAATCTCGTCGCGACGATGAAGAGCCTCGGCTATGACGGGATCGATCTCGATTGGGAGGATGACATCGATTGGGCGAAGTTCCAGAGCTTCGTCTCCGATCTGCGCGCCGCAGCGCCGACTGCGATCCTCACCGCGCCGATGGGGACGATCAATCTCAATTATCAGAGCGTCGAGCCGCATGTGGCGGCGATCGCGGCCAAGCTCGACCGGCTGAGCATCATGTCCTACGCCCCGGCGACCGCCTGGGTGGGCTCGGGCTGGCTGTCCTGGTTCAACGCGCCGCTCGCCGGCGAGAAGCCGACGACGCCGGTCTCCATCGCCTCGACGCTGCAGCGCTATGTCGCCGCCGGCGTCCCGAAGGCGAAGCTCGCCATGGGAACGAGCTTCTACGCCATCTGCTACACGGGCGGCGTGACGGGACCCAATCAGAGCACGGAAAACGGCGTGGCGATTCGCGGCGGCGACAATGATTTTCCCCTGTCCAAATTCTACGGCAAGAACGGCGTCTATAATGGGAGCTATCGCTTCTGGAGCGCCGCGGCGTCGGAGCCCTATCTCAGCCTGCCGACCGCCGAGTCGCACGGCTGCCGCTATGTGAGCTATGAGGACGAGGCGGCGCTGCTCGCCAAAGGCGCCTTTTCGCGGCAGAACGGCTATGGCGGCATTATCGTCTGGACCATCAATCAGGGCTATGTGACCTCCCACTCACGGCCGAACTTCCTGACGGAGGCGCTGCGCAAGGGCTTCATCGCCCCCAATGCGACGCAGACGGTCGGCGTCTCGGTGATGCAGGGCGACTCTTTCCTTTCCCCCGGCGCGCAAAAACGGTTCGACGCTCTGGTGACGGGGACGACCGACAGAACGGTGAGCTGGTCGCTCGTCGAGACCGGCTGCGGCGCCATCGACGGCGCCGGCCGCTACACGGCGCCCTCGACACAGAAGATCTGCACGGTGAGGGCGAAGAGCGTCGCCGATCCGACCAAGACGGCGACGGCCAAAGTGACCGTGTCGACCGCGCAATGGACGCCGAGCTTCTCGGTGTCGCGCTCCGGGACATGGTGGGTCGAGGTCCTCGCCAAGGATGCGAGCGTCGCGTCTATGTCGGTCCGCTGGCCGAACGGAACCAATTCGCCGCTGTCGCTGCAATATCGCCAAGGGGGCACGAATTATCCGGTGTTCGCCGCCAATTACGAATTCCCGGACGCCGGCGGAACCTATCCCTTCCTCGCCGTCTCGACCAATGACCGGACGGTCGAGTCGAAGCTGAAGGTCCCGGCCTGCGCCCATGGAGCGGACGGCATCTGCCATTGAGGGGGAGGGCTAGACCGACATGTCGCGCGCATCGACATATCCGCGGGATATGTCGATAAATCTCTCGATCGTCGACATATGGCGGAAGAAACGGCGGCCTCGACGTCCGCTTGCGCCCTTCGCCTCCCTGCGCTACCCCCTCTCGCTCGGACTGCGCCAAAGGGACCCCGATGCGCCATCTCGCCGCCGCGACGCTTCTTTCCACGCTGCTCGCCGCTGCGCCGGCGGGCGCCGCCGATCTCAATGATTATCCGACCGCCGCCCGCGCCGATTATGTGTTCGCCTGCATGAAGGCGAATGGCGACACGCGCCAGGCGCTGGAGCAATGCTCCTGCTCGATCGACATCATCGCCTCGATCCTGCCCTATGATCGCTATGAGGCGGCGGAGACGGTGGCGAGCATGGATCAGCAGGTCGGGCAGATCGGCACGATGTTCCGCAACTCCCGCCTCGCCAAGGACGCGCTGGAAAATCTGCGCCGCGCCCAGGCCGAGGCGCAGGTGCGGTGTTTTTGAAAGGTCGGCCCCGCCCCATATGCATCAACGAACATCACTGTCCCCAGAATTCGTCGATCTCGTCCTTGGTCACCTTGCGACGATGCGCGCCGGCGAGACGCCTGGCCTTTTCTGCCAAGCCGGCGAGCCTTTCGGGAAGCGGAAGCTTCACACGTTCGCGCTTCAGCTCGTTCTCGAGCGCCACGATGATGGCCTCGGTCATCGTGCTCCTGCGCTGCGCGGCCAGCAATTTCGCGAGTTCCGCCGCGCGGGGGTCTCTGATGCTGAGCATGCGACTGTCCTCACTCGTTCATAATGACATATATCACCCACCGGCGAGCCGCGCCGCCGCCCGCGCATGGCCGATCAGCGGCAGCAGCAGCGACAGCTCCGGCCCGTTCTCGGCGCCGGTCAGCGCCAGACGCAGCGGGTGAAATAGCGCCTTGCCCTTGCGGCCGGTCGTCGCCTTCAGCGCCGCCGTCCAGGCGCCCCAGGTGGTCTCGTCGAAAGGCTCCTGCGGCAGCGAGGCGAGCGCCGCCGCGAGCAGATCGGCGTCCTCGCGCACCGGCGCGATCTCGCCCTCGACCACCCGCCACCATTCCAGCACATCGGCGAAGCGCGTCAGATTGCCGCGCACCGCGAGCCAAAACGGCTCGGCCTTGAAGCCGACGATCTCATGCGCCTCCAGCCGCTCGCGCACGTCGTCATAGTCGAGCCGCGCCAGCGTGCGGTGGGTGAGCGAGCCGAGATCGGCGGGATCGAAGCGCGCGGCGTTGCGCGAGAGATGCGCGAGATCGAATTCTTTCGCCAGTTCGGCCAGCGAGCGGATCGGATGCACGCTGTCCGACGAGCCGGTGAGCACGGCGACCGCAGCCACCGCCAGCGCCTCATAGCCTTCCTCGCGCAAGGAGCCGATCGACAGCGCGCCGCTGCGCTTCGACAGCGCCTCGCCGGAGGAGCCGACGAGCAGATTGTGGTGGGCGAAGACCGGCGGACGATGCGCCGGCGCCAGCGCCTCGAACAGGCGGATTTGCACCGCCGTATTGGTCACATGGTCCTCGCCGCGGATCACATGGGTGATCCCGACGTCGATGTCGTCCACCACCGAAGGCAGAGTGTAGAGGTAGCTGCCGTCCTCGCGCAGCAGCACCGGATCGGACAGCGAGGCGCAATCGATGGCGCAATCGCCGCGCACGAGATCGCGCCAGGCGACGACGCCGGGCTCCAGCCGGAAGCGCCAATGCGGCCGGCGCCCCTCCGCCTCGAGCCGGGCGCGCTCATCCGCGGTCAGCCGCAGAGCGGCGCGGTCATAGACGGGGGGCAGGCCGCGCGCCTGCTGCAGCTTGCGGCGCTTTTCCAACTCGTCCGGCGTCTCATAGCAGGGATAGAGCTGGCCGCTGTCGCGCAGCGCCCCCGCCGCCGCGTCATAGAGCGCGACGCGCCGCGACTGGCGCAGCGTCAGGTGGGGCGCGACGCCGAGCCAGGAGAGATCGACCTCGATCGCCTGCGCGAACTCCTCGGAAGAGCGAGCGAGATCGGTGTCATCGAAACGCAGCACGAATCTTCCATTGTGGGCGAGCGCGTACAGGTAATTGAGCAGCGCCGGCCGCGCATTGCCGATGTGGAGGCGGCCCGTCGGCGACGGCGCGAAGCGAACGATCGGAGAGGTCATGGCCATAGTTCGGCAGGAGGAATCGGGAGGCGTCGCGCGACGCGACAAGATTCTCGCGCCGCCGCCCTTTTGCCAAGACCCGAGGGAAATGTCAGGCGGAATATCGCAATGGCCGACTCCTGGCCTGCGCCGCCGACGCCGCCCCTCTCCGCCGTCTGCTTCGGTTCCGCTTCCTCCCGACTCCCGCAAGTGACAGGCAGAGACACCGCATGATGATCGCCGCCTATGCGTGCGCCGCGCTCTGCGCGGCCATGGTTTCGCTCAATCTCGCCGCCATCGCCATCGCCGGCGCGAAATGCCGCGCCCGGCCGCGCACCCTCCCCGTTCCGCCCGGCGCGCCGCCGGTCAGCATCGTGCGGCCGCTGCGCGGGCTCGAGACATTCAGCGAGGAGACGCTCGGCTCGAGCTTCATGCTCGATTATCCTTCTTATGAAGTTTTGTTCTGCGTCCAATGCGCCAATGATCCGGTGATCGGCCTCGTCGAGAAGCTGATCGCCGCGCATCCGCACGTTCCGGCGCGGCTGCTCGTCGGCGATGATTATGTCAGCGCCAATCCCAAGCTCAACAATTGCGTCAAGGGCTGGGACGCGGCGCGCCACGCCTGGGTGGTGCTCGCCGACTCCAACGCGCTGCTGCCGCCCGACTACATTCAGACCATGCTCGCCGCCTTCCGCGACGACACGGCGCTCGTCATCTCCATGCCGATCGGCTCGCGTCCGCAGGGCTTCTGGGCCGAGGTGGAATGCGCCTTCCTCAACACCTTCCAGGCGCGCTGGCAATATGGGGCCGAGGCGGTCGGCATCGGCTTCGCCCAGGGCAAGAATATGATGTGGCGGCGCGAGGTGCTGGAGCGCGCCGGCGGCATAAGGGCGCTCGGCGCCGAGATCGCCGAGGACGCCGCCTCCACCAAGATCATCCGTGCGCAGAAGATGAAGGTCCGGCTCGTCGACATGCCCTTCGAGCAGCCGCTCGGCCATCGCACCGCCCATGAGGTCTATTCGCGCCATGTGCGCTGGGCGCGGCTGCGGCGCGTGACCTTCCCGGCCTATTTCGCCCCGGAGTTCATGAACGGCAGCTTCGCGCCGGTGCTGACGGGCGCCTATGCCGCGCATCTCCTCGATGTGAACGTGCCGCTCGTCGTCGTCGCGCTTCTGGCGACGCTCTATGGCGCGGAATTGGCGCTCGCCCGCGTCGCCGGCTGGCGGCTCTCCTGGCGCAGCCCCTTCGCGCAGCTGACGCGCGACATTCTGCTGCCGGTGATGTTCGTCGACGCCTGTCTCTTCGATGATTTCGTCTGGCACGGCAATGCGATGACCGTGCGCGAGCAGGAAGAGCAGACGACCGGCTGAGCGCCTGTCCAGAGATCGGGAGAATTCGAGAGCGCGGACCGACGGGTTCCGCGCTCTTCCTGTTTCAGGTCCGCACCCACGCGGCCCTGCTGCGGCTCACGCCCCGTCGGGCGCGCGCGCGTCGATCGCCAGCGCATGCACGCCGCCGGCGAGCTCCTCGGCCAGCAGCGAGTTGATCATCCGGTGGCGCTCGACCCGGCCCTTGCCGGAGAAGACCGCGCTCACCACCTCGACGCGAAAATGAGTCTCGCTGCGATCGTGGTGATGGCCCATATGGCCGGCGTGGTGATGCGTCTCGTCGATCACATTCAGCGACAGGGGCGCGAGCGCCGCGGTCAGCTTCTCATTGATGCGCGCGCGAACGGCGCCCGAATTGCCTGTCTCGGCCATCTTCTGTCCTCCTCCGGTTGGGCGAAGCAAATTTCCCGCCGACCGAAACCGGGTTTGTCGGCGGGTTCCGCTTGCAGCCCACGCCCAGTCCACCATAATGCAGCGCCATGGATTTGAATTCGCCCCTCTTCGACCGTATCCGCGTCAAGCCCGAGCAGCGGCAGGAGCGCCGCGAGGCGCCGCGCTTTCGCTGCGACGCGCCCGGCTGCGAGGCCGAAGGCGCCTATCGCGCGCCGATGGGGCGGCAGCGCGAGGGACAATATTTCTGCTTCTGCCTGGAGCATGTTCGCGAATACAACAATTCGTATAACTACTTCAATGGCATGAGCGACGCTGACGTCGCCCGCTACATGAAAGACGCCACGACCGGCCACCGCCCCACCTGGACCATGGGCGTGAAGCGCGGCCAATCCGCCTTTCGCGAGGATCGGGTCCGGGACGGCGATTTCGCCGATCCGCTCGGCCTCTATCGCCAGCGCTACCACCGCGGCCGTCCGCAGGCGGAGAGCGCCGCGTCGAACCATTCGGCCGTGACCCTGAAGGCGCTGAATGCGCTCGGCCTCGAGGAGACCGCCAGTGCGGAGGCGATCAAGACAAGATATAAGGAGCTGGTCAAACGTCACCATCCGGACGCCAATGGCGGAGACCGCTCCTGCGAAGAGCGTTTGCGGGAGATCATCCACGCCTACAAGACGCTGAGGGCGGCGAAACTGGTGTGACGGCGAGCGCATGAGCTGTGCGCTCCGGTATGGATCGGTCCGGGCCGAGGCGGGAAAGCGCCCGGGCCGGCGGAACGGAGGATGAATGTTACTCGATAGCGACAAGGCCGCGGGGGCCGCGCCTCTGCCGGACCTGAATGTGTCCGTGCGTCAGCTGTTCGGCATCGACACGGATCTCGAGACGCCGGCCTATTCCGAGCCGAGCGAGCATGTTCCCGACACCGATCCCGATTATCTGTTCGACCGCGACACGACCCTCGCCATTCTCGCCGGCTTCGCCCGCAACCGTCGCGTGATGGTGACGGGCTATCACGGCACCGGCAAGTCCACCCATATCGAGCAGGTCGCGGCGCGGCTGAACTGGCCCTGCGTGCGTGTGAATCTCGACAGTCACGTGTCGCGAATCGATCTCGTCGGCAAGGACGCGATCGTGCTGAAGGAAGGCAAGCAGGTCACCGAGTTCCGCGACGGCATCCTGCCCTGGGCGCTCCAGCACAATGTCGCGCTGTGCTTCGACGAATATGACGCCGGCCGTCCCGATGTGATGTTCGTCATTCAGCGCGTGCTCGAGGTCTCTGGCCGCCTCACCCTGCTCGACCAGAACCGCGTCATCCGCCCGCATCCGGCCTTCCGTCTGTTCGCCACCGCCAATACGGTCGGGCTCGGCGACACATCGGGCCTCTATCACGGCACGCAGCAGATCAATCAGGGCCAGATGGACCGCTGGTCGATCGTGACGACGCTGAATTATCTGCCGCATGACGCCGAGACCAACATCGTGCTGGCCAAGGTCAAGAGCTTCCAGAAGACCAAGGAAGGCCGCGACGCCGTCAACAAGATGGTGCGCGTCGCCGATTTGACCCGCAACGCCTTCATGGCTGGCGATCTGTCGACGGTGATGAGCCCGCGCACAGTCATCACCTGGGCGGAGAACGCCGAGATTTTCGGCGATATCGGCTTCGGCTTCCGCCTCACCTTCCTCAATAAATGCGACGAGCTGGAACGGCCGCTGGTGGCGGAGTTCTATCAGCGCTGCTTCGGCAAGGAATTGCCCGAGAGCGCCGTCAATGTCGTGATGACCTGAGGATTGTCGCGGCGGCCGATCCACGGCCTCGACACCCGCTCGGCGTCGGACCCGTCATTGTGAGCGAAGCGAAGCTTCGAGACGCCGCGGGGCGGCCCCTCGTGTCGCTTCGCTCCCTGCGACGCCGCGTCGTGAAATGGCGTAGAGCGCGGGCCGTGGCGTGGAGAATTCCCTGCTCCTTGACCCCCAATTCGGAGCCCTGGGCATATCCGCCTGGAGATTGCAAATTCGGCGAAATCACGTCAGTCTGGCGCCCTTAATCGAGCCCGGCTCTCACGGCGCTCTCTTCGGCCTCGCTCCGCCTCTCCGCGGCCGGGCCGCAGAAACCCGACGGTGAAGCCGGAGACGCCGCAGGCAGTCCTTTGATCGATCTTGCGCGATGCTTCGCCCATATTCGGGGAGGGCCTCTGCCGGGTCGGCTGGGGATCGGAGTCCTTTCGGCCGCCATCGGCGCAGTCGCTTTTCATGCGATCGGCGGGCTCACGTATAATTGTCACGCCTCTGCGGCCTTCTATCCACTCGTCCAGATCGCCGGTCTGACGGGCGGGCTCGCCGCGGCCGGCGTCGCGGCGCTCGCTTCGACGCTGATCGTCCATTTCTCGGCCGAGCCATTCGGCGCATTTTGTTGGACCGACGCGCTGCTGCTGTTCGCCAATGCGGCGCTGGCGGGGCTGGCGGGCGAAAGCCTGCGCCGGGCGACGCGCGAGTCGCGTCGGACGGACGAGACGGGCGAGGCGCGAGACGGGGCGCGCTTCGAATCGGTGGCGGCGACGATCGCTCATGACATCGCCCAGCCGCTATCGGCGGCCGCCGCCTATCTGCAGACCGTGCGGCGCCTGCGCGCGATCGAGACGGATGCGCGCGGCGCGTCCATCGTCGCCATTGTGGACAAAGCATCCGCACAGCTGGCGCGAGCGGGACGGCTGCTCATGCACATGAGAGAATTTCTCGCGCATGGACCGCCCCGGCTCGCCGCCGTGCCGCTGCACGCTCTGCTGCGCGAGACGATCAGAATGCATCACGGCGACGACGGGCCGCTGCTGCTGCGTCTCGATGCGCGATGCGACCGCGTGCTCGCCGATCCAGCGCAACTGGAGCAGCTTTTCGTGGAGCTTCTGCGCGACATTCGGCCGCCGCAGGGACAACCAGCGATCTCGACGGTCTCCGACGCGGCCGCCGTCACCATGGTCTTCGCGCTCGGAGACATCGACGCGGACGCTCCTGACGGCCGGGCAGCCGATCTCTCGCTCTGGCGCGCTATCGTGGAATCCCATCGCGGCGCCTTCCGATCGGAGACGATGGAACAGGGCGGCCTCAGCGTCGAATTCACGCTGCCGCTCGCCGCCCGCGGTGGATAACGGGAATTTCTGCTGTCACCGCTTGCCGAAGCCTCCGGGCCATGCAGAATTTCACGCCGCGCTTTGGCTCGTGAGCGCATACGAACGCTCAAGTCGAACCGACTCCGGCAGCATGTCGTTGAAAACAACAGAGATGGAGCTTCGACATCGTAGTTCTACTATAGTAGTCTTACTATAGTATGAGTACTGATGTTGCCGACAAGCAACACGCTTAGTCTTTCTGCTGTCGCGCCCAATTAGGTTGTTTTCTTTAGGCGCGTTCCGCGCTAGAGAAGAGATGTAGTCGATCGATAGTCGATCAATTTTCTCCCGGTGAATTTCCAGAGGCGCGGGGTTCGGCGTGCGCCGGACCCCTTTTCAAGGACCCGGCCTTTTCCTCCTGGCCGCTATCGTCGAGTATTTCGACACTCGAAAATAAAAAATCCCCCCTCGTGATCTTGCCGTCACGAGGGGGGACGATTTTTTAAGCCGCAGTATGACTGTTCAGAGACCTTGCGGCCGGCCGGCGATCGACACCAGCAGCTCGCCGTCGCCCAGAAGGCGCTTGGCCACGCGCCGGGCGTCCTCCATCGTCACCGCGTCGATCCGCGCATTGCGCTCGTCGAGATAGGACGGCTCGAAACCGTCGAGCTGCAAATTGACGAGCTGGCTCGCGATCTTGGTCGAGGTGTCGAAGCGCAGCGCATAGGAGCCGGTCAGATATTTCTTCGCCTTGTCCAGCTCGTCGGCGGTCGGGCCATTGGCGCCGAGGTCGGCGAACTGGCTCTGGATCACATCGAGCGATTCGCGCGCGCGCTCGTTCTTGGTCGCGGCGCCGCCGACCACCATGGCGCAATGGTCATATTCGTTGAGATGCGAATAGACCGAATAGGCGAGCCCGCGCTTCTCTCGCACCTCGTTGAAGAGCCGCGCCGTGAACACGCCGCCGCCCAGAATGTGATTGACGACCACAGCGCCGAAATAATCCTTGTCCTTGCGCTGCATGCCGGGACGGCCAAAACGGATTGTCGATTGCGGCACGTCGAGATCGACGATGCGGCGCTCGCCGACGCGATGAATGTCGATCTCGGCGACGGGATCGAGCTGCGCGCGGCGCGGCAGCGCCCCGAAGACGAGATCGAGCTTTCTCGCGAGCGTTTCCGCGTCTATCGCGCCGACGACGCCGATCTTGAGGTCGCTCGTCGCCAGCAGGCGCCCGCGCAGCCCCTCGAGATCGCCGCGCGTCAAGGATTCGAGGCTGTCCGGCTCGCCGCGCACCGGGCGGCCGTAGGGATGATCCGGAAAAGCCGTCTCGCGGAAAGCCCTGGCGACCAGCGCATCGGGATCATTGGCGTCGCGTCGCAGCCCGGCGATGATCTGCCCGCGCACGCGGTCGATCGCCGCTTCGTCGAGCCGCGCCTCGCAGAGGGCGAGGCGCAGCAGCTCGAAAGCCGGATCGATATTGCGCGAGAGCGTCTGCAAATGACCGGAGACGGTGTCGCGATCGCAGCCGAAGCCGAGCCGAATGGCGAGGTCCTCGATAGCGCGATGAAAAGCGCGCGAGTCATAGGGGCCGGCGCCCTCGTCGAGGAGGCCCGCGAGCATGGTCGAGAGCCCCGCCTTGCCGGAGGGGTCCTGGGCGGCCCCGCCGCGCATGGCGAATTCGAGCGCGACCAGCGGAACGGCGTAGCTCTCGACCAGCCACGCCTCCACTCCGCCAGGGGTCACGATACGCTGAATGGTCTCGGCGCGGCTCTTCGCGGGCGCGACGGCGGCGGCTGTCATAATGGAGTTGCTCCTCACGCGGCGAGACCTGCCTCTTCGCCTTCATCGTCCGGCTGCAGAAAGCCGGTCACGGCGCGACGCTTCTGCAGCCATTTGCGCGCCGCCGCGGCGACATCGGCCGCCGTCACCGCGTCGATGCGGTCCGGCCAGGCCGTGACATCGACGACGGCGAGGCCGGTCGCCAGCGATTCGCCATACCAGCGCGCCAGCGACACCTGACTATCCTGCGCATAGACCGCATCGGCGACGAGCCGAGTCTTGGCGCGATTGAGATCCGCCTCGGCGATCTCCTTCGCCGCGAAATCGGCGAGCGCCGCGTCCATCGCCGCGTCGAGTTGCTCCAGCGTCACCTCCGGAGCCGGGGTGGCGAACACCCAAAGCCGCGTGTCGTCGACCGCCGAGCCCATGTAATAGGCGCCGGCGCTCACCGCCAGCTTCTGCTCCACGACCAGCGCGTCATAGAGCACGCTCGAGGGACCGCCGCCGAGCACATGGGCGAGCACCTCCAGCGCCTCCGCCTCGCCCGGCGCGGCCGTGGTGTAGGAGGGCACCAGGAAGACGCGCTCATGCGTCGGCTGCTCGACCTTCTCGTCGGCGAGCGTCACCAGCCGATGGGCGCGCGGCTCCGGCTCGAGCGGGCGCCGACGCGCCGGCGCGTCGGCGCGGGCGGGAATGCGGCCGTAGCTCGCCTCCGCGAGCGCCACGACATTGTCGGCCTCGACATCGCCGGCGACGATCAGGATCGCATTCTCCGGCGTGTAGAAGCGGTGATAATAGGCGAGCGCGTCCTCGCGGCCGAGCGTCTCGATCTCATGGCCCCAGCCGATGATCGGCGTGCCATAGGGGTGATGCGGGAACAGCGCCGCCTGCACCGCCTCGTCGAGCTGGGCGGAAGGATCATTCTCGGTGCGCATGCGGCGCTCCTCGAGCACCACCTCGCGCTCCGGCGCGACGACCTCGTCCGAGAGCACGAGATTGGTCATGCGGTCGGCCTCGAACTCCATCAGAGTGCCGAGATGCTCCTTGCCGATGCGCTGGAAGTAAGCGGTGTAGTCATAGCTGGTGAAGGCGTTCTCCTGGCCGCCGAGCTCGGAGACATGATTGGAGAATTCGCCCTGCGGATGGGCGTGCGTGCCCTTGAACATCAGATGCTCGAGAAAATGGGCGATTCCCGACTTTCCGCGCGGATCGTCGGCCGAGCCGTTGCGATACCAGACCATATGGGTGACGACCGGCGCGCGTCGGTCGGGGATGACGACGATCTCCAGCCCGTTGGCGAGGCGCGTGTGGACGACGCCGCCGGCGCCGCTCTGGCCTGCGCCGGCGTCGATCCTGGCCGCATTGGTCTTGGCCGCGCTTCCCTCGGCGAGGGCTGGCTGTGTCATCGGCGTGATTTCCTTCCTCGATCGTTGGGCGCGCATCCCGTCCCGGGCGCTGTCTCGCTCGCCAAGAGAAATCGGCGCCAGTCCGGCCGCGAGCGCTTCGACGTGAGCATTCGGCCTATATAAGCGCGAAAGCGCCTCCTGTCAGGCGCCGCCGGCGATCGCGAAATCGTGAGAACCATGCGGTGGCAGACGCGCGGCCTTCCCTCGCCGCCCTCCGCAGGTGTATTCAACGGGCGTCCGGCGCCGACAAAGGCGCCAAATCCAGGTGCCCCATGGCGGACGTCGGCGAAACGCCGAGCAGCTTCAAGCGACTCGCCTTCCTCTCCTCGGGCACGCGCGAGGCCGACGAGGCGAGACAGAGGCTCGTCGCCAAATATGGCGACGCGCCGCCCGAGGACGCCGATTGCATCGTCGCGCTCGGCGGCGACGGGCTGATGCTGCGCACGCTGCATCGCTTCATGGGCGCCCGCAAGCCGATCTACGGCATGAACCGCGGCTCGGTCGGCTTTTTGATGAACGAATATCGCGAGGCCAATCTGCGCAAGCGCATCGCCGGCGCCAAGCCCTCGATCATTCATCCCCTGCTGCTGCGCGCCACCAACACTCATGGCGACGAATTCACCGCCCACGCCATCAACGAAGTGTCGCTACTGCGGCAGAGCTCGCAGATCGCCAAGATCCGGATTCTGGTGAACGGGCAGGAGCGCATGCCGGAGCTCGTCACCGACGGCGTGCTGGTGGCGACGCCGGCGGGCTCGACCGCCTATAATCTCTCCGCCAATGGCCCGATCCTGCCGCTCGACGCTCCGCTGATGGCTCTGACCCCGATCTCCGCGTTTCGGCCGCGGCGCTGGCGCGGAGCGCTGCTGCCCGACGTCGCCAAGGTGCGCCTCGAGGTGCAGGAGGCGGAAAAGCGCCCGGTCTCGGTGGTCGCGGACCACGACGAATTCCGCGACGCGCTTCACGTCGATGTCGAGATGGATCACGCGACCGAGCTCGTTCTGCTCCACGATCCCGGCCATTCGCTGGAGGAGCGCATTCTGCGGGAGCAGTTCGGTTGACCCCGGTTCCGAGTGGAGGTGTCGAAATGCAGCATCTGCGTCGCGTCGGTCTCGCATTCGCCTTTGCGGCGCTCGCGTCAGCGACCTCGTTCGCCCAGCAGCGGCCGCCCGGCGGCTTTCCGGGCGGCGCAGGAGGAGGCGGGCCAGGAGGAGGCCGCGGGCCCGGGCCGCAGGGCGAGGACGCCGTTCTCGCCACCGCGAGCGAATGGGGCGGGGCGCAGGGCGTGTACACCTGCGAGCAATGGCGGCAATATCTGCAGCGTATGTATAATGTCGCCGACAAGCGCCGCCGCGGCTATTTCGACGCGCAGGACTTCGAGAGAATGCGGCGCATCAGTCCGGTGTTCCGCAGCGCGACCTTCGATTATTTCGACATGTCCGGCAAAGGCCGCGTGACGAAAGCCGAGTTCCTCGCCTTTCCGAGCCCCTTCTTCCAGCGCTACGATAAGCGAGGAACCTGCCGCGTCCAGCAAGAGGAGCTCGCGCGCGCGAGCTCCGGAGGTTCTGGCGGTCAGCGGCCATCCGATGGCGACGCCGGCTTTCCCGGCCATTCTCGCGGCGGCGGCTATGGCGGTGGTGGTTATGGCGGCGGCGGCGGTGGGTTCGGCGGCGGTTATGGCGGCGGAATGGGCGGCGGCGGTTTCGGCCGCTGACGCGCTCAGCGCCGATCCGCACGCCATTTCGGCGCCTCCGGCGCGGTGAAATCGAACGTCCACAGGAACGGCCGCAGCGCGTTGACGCCGAGAATGAGCGGCGCGTCGCGGCCGAGAACGCCGCGCAGCGAGCCGAAATCATAAGCGATCACATAAAGATCGCGCAGCGTTCGGCCGGCGCCGAAATCGATTTCCGCGACCTTGTAGAGCTTGGCGGAAAGCGCCGCCCCGCCGGCGTCGCGCGCATGGGCTTGCTCATGCACGGGCCTGAACAGCGATCTGTGCCGCTCCACGAAACGGCGGTCGACGGCCGACAGCTCCGCCCCACTGTCGATCAAGCCAGCCAGCTTCGCGCGGCCGAGCCGCGCCTCGACGCCGACGAGCCGCCCGTCCGGCCCGAGCCGGCGCGCCGGCGCGAGCGGGCCCGCAGCGCCTGGAAAGGCCATTCGCCGCCCATCGACATCGAGAGTGAAGCGGGCGTTGTGGAAGAAATCGAGCCCGAGCAGATCGTCGCCGGCCCCGTCCTCGCAGCGCGTCACCACATATTTCGCCCGTCCGATATTGTTCCCCTGCTCGGCTACGAGCTGCACATTCTGCGCCTCGACGTCCGCGCATCGCGTGACCGCGCCCGACGCCGATTCGGACCGGCTCTGGCCGACCAGCGGAAGCTCCGCATTCCAGGGCGCGGCGCGCAGCCGCGTGCTGGAGGCGCCGGTGTCGAGACGCATGGGCCCCTGCACATTGCCGAAACGCGCCGCGACATGGATGCGGCCGCCGCCATGCTCGCCATCGGTCACGTCGAGGGCGACGACGGAGCCTTCGGCGAACGCCGCGCGGCTCGGCGCGAGCAGGCAGGCGAGCGCGGCGATGAGGGAGCGGAAACGAATCATCGAGTATCCTTCGGGCGCTGGACCTCGCCAGTCTCCGCTATTTCGGCGCGTCCGCAAACCGGCGCCGAACCGGCCTTCGGCGTCGCGCGACGGTCACGTTTTCGCCTTGCAATTCAGCTTGAGATGAGCCAAGCGCGCGGCGCGCTCTGAAAGATCACCGGAGACGAATCGATGAGAATGAGACTGGCAGGACCACTCGCGGGCGCTCTCGCGCTCGCCTTCGCGGCCTCTGCGACGACGCCCGCCGCGGCAGGCGATCCGGGCGCGGCGATCGCCGCCGGCATCGGCGGCTTCGCGCTCGGCGCGCTCGCCGGAAGCTCCGCCCGCCCTGCGCCGCCGCCGCCGCCGCCGGCCTATTACGGCGCCCCTGCCTATTATCCCGCCCCCGCTTACGAGGAGGCGCCGCCGCCCTATCGCTGCTGGCGCGAGCGTCGCCCGGTGTATGATGAATATGGCGTCGTCATCGGCTCGCGCCGCGTCCGCGTCTGCGAGTGACGAAAACGCGTCGGCCGACCGCGAGCGATCCGGAGCCGCTCCCGGATCGCCCCTCCTCGCGGAGGCTCGGCTCGAGCCGAGCAGAAAATTCAAGGCGCAATTTCTCGGCTCCCTTGCGGAACGCACCGCGAACGCATAGAGTGACGTTCATGATTTGTTTATGAACGCGCATCACTATGCGCCGCGCCACGGTTCGGCGCCACGGGGGCTCCTCGCAATGCTGACCAAGAAACAAAGCGACCTTCTGCGCTTCATCCACGAGCGTCTGAAGGAGACCGGCGTGCCGCCTTCCTTCGACGAGATGAAGGACGCGCTGGATCTGCGCTCGAAGTCGGGCATTCATCGGCTGATCCTCGCTCTCGAGGAGCGCGGCTTCATCCGCCGCCTGCCCAACCGCGCCCGCGCGCTGGAAGTGCTGCGACTGCCCGAATCGGCGACGCCGCGCGCCGCCGCCCGCGGCGGCAAGTTCTCTCCCTCGGTCATCGAGGGAGCGCTCGGCCGCGTCCGTCCGATGGCCGAGCGCGCCGAGAGCGAGGTCGATCAGCAGGTCGCCGTGCCGGTGATGGGCCGCATCGCCGCCGGCACGCCGATCTCGGCGCTGCAGAACCGCAGCCACACCATCTCCCTGCCGCCCGATCTGCTCGGCGGCGGCGAGCATTTCGCGCTCGAAGTGCGCGGCGATTCGATGATCGACGCCGGCATTCTGGACGGCGACATCGTCGTCGTGAAGAAGCAGGACAGCGCCGACACCGGCGACATCGTCGTCGCCCTCATCGACGACGAGGAGGCGACGCTGAAGCGGCTGCGCAAGCGCGGCGCCTCGATCGCGCTGGAGGCCGCCAATCCTGCTTATGAGACGCGCATCTTCGGACCCGACCGCGTGCGCATCCAGGGCCGCCTGGTCAGCCTGCTGCGCAAATACTGACGCAGCCGCCGCAGCGGCGCCGCCACGATCTCGCCGCCCTTTTTCGCCATCGTCCGAGCTTCGAGAAACGGCGCGCCGTCGCTGTTCGCGCCGCGCGCGGCTCATCACTCGGTCTGGACGGGATCATGTCGCATTCGACCAGCCTTTCGCGCGAGCTCGATCGTCTGAGGACAGGCCTGCACCGCGGACGGCTCGCTCTGCTGGGGCTCTCGCGCGGCTGGATCGCGGCGATGCTCGCCGCCGCCGTCCTCGCGCTCGCCGCGGCGATCGCGCCCTGGACCTTCTCGACCGGCGCCATGCTCGAGGAGATCGCCGGACAGATCGAGGCCTCTTCGGGATTGCGCGCCGCGGCCAAAGGCCGCTCGACCTTCTCGCTGCTGCCCAGGCCGCATATTGCGATAGACGACGTCGCCTTCGCCGATCCGAGCTTCGCTCTCACCATCGAGGCGGAGCGGCTGCGCGGCAATGTCCGTCTGCTGCCGCTGCTGACGGGTCGGCTGGAGCTCGCCAACGCCGAGCTGCTGCGTCCGCGCATCCGCATCGCGCTCGACCGCAAGCCGATGACCGCGAGCGGCGCCGCGGCGCGCGCCGCCGCCGCGCGGCCGTCGACGCCGGAGGCCGAGACGGCCGATCGCGCCCCGCTCGGCTCCGTGGCCATCCTGTCCGGCGCCGTCGCCGTCGTCTTCGAGGACGGGCGCGAGGAACGGATCGATATGATCGACGCCACGCTCGATTGGAGCTCTGTCGGCGCGCCGGCCACGCTCGACGCCGCCTTCTCCTGGCGCGGCGAGCGGCCGCGGGCGATGCTGTGGTTTCAAAAGCCGGGCGCGCTCCTGCGCGGCGAGGCCTCGCCGATGATGATGAGGATCGACTCCGTCAGCCTACGGATGGAGGCGGATGGCGTCGCTCAGAGCGGGCCCAAGCCGCGCTTCACCGGCCGCCTCTCGGCCTCCTCCCCGTCCTTGCGCGATGCGCTGCGGCTCGCCGACGTCTCGGCGCCCCTGCCCGGCCGGTTCGAGAATGTGCAGATCGCCGCCAAGGCGAGCGTCGGGCTGCGCGACTTCCAGCTCTCCGACCTGCATTTTTCCGCCGACGAGAATGATTTCGAGGGTGTCTTCGGACTGCGCCACGACGGCGACCGGCCGATCCTGCACGGCACGCTCGCCAGCAGCTTCGTCTCCCTGAAGCCGATGATCGCCGACGCTCCCGCGCTCATCGGACCGGACGGCCAGTGGAGCCGCGAGCCTTTCGTGCTGCCGGACATCAAAGGCGCCGATGTCGATCTACGGCTTTCGGCGGCGCGGGCCCGTCTGCTGCGGCTCAATATGGAGGATGCAGCGATCTCGCTGATGCTGCGCGCCGGCCGCATCGAGGTCGCGCTCACCGAGGCGCAGGCCTATAAGGGAACGATCAAGGGTCGGGTCACGCTCGCCGCCAATGCGGCCGGGGTGCTGGAGCTGCACGCCAATGCGCAGACGCAGGCGGTCGACGCCGGCGCGCTCGCATGGGATCTCGCCGCGCGGCCCGACCTCGGCGGCAATCTCGACGCCAACATCGTGCTCGACGCCGCCGGCGACAGCCCTGCGGAGATGATGCGCGCGCTCGACGGGCGCGCCAGCCTCGTCTTGAACGAAGGCGAGGTCGGCGGCATCGATCTCGAGCGGGCGCTACGGCGCGCCGACAAGCGCCCACTATCCAGCGCGCTCGACATTCGTTCCGGACATACTCTGGTCGACCGCGCCGGCGCGACGATCAAGATCTCCAAAGGCGCCGCCGCAATCGAGGACGGCGAGGCCCATGGTCCGGGCTTTTCTCTCGCATTCGCAGGCTCGGCCCGCATCCCCGAGCGCGGTCTCGCGATCAAGGCCGAGGCGCGCGAGGCGGACGCCGCCGGCGCGCCACGCGACAATGGCGTGCAGCTCGGCTTCGAGCTCTCAGGCGCCTGGGACGAGCCCTCTTTCGCGCTCGACGCCGCGGCGCTGATCAAGCGCTCCGGCGCCGCCGCGCCGCTGCTGCCGCGGGAACGCTGAGCGCTCGCCTCCGGCGTCCGGCTCCTGTATAGATCGAGGGCGGGCGCTGGGCGCCGCGTGGGAGCAACGAGCCGTGACCAATTGGACGCCGGGAAGTTGGCGGGAAAAGCCGATCGAGCAGACGCCGGTCTATGCGGATCAGGCGGCGCTCGCCGATGTCGAGCGCCAGCTCGCCGGCTTTCCGCCTCTCGTCTTCGCCGGCGAGGCCCGCAGCCTGAAGCGCTCGCTCGCCGAGGTCGCCGCGGGACGCGCCTTCCTGCTGCAGGGCGGCGACTGCGCCGAGAGCTTCAGCGAGCATTCGGCCGACAACATCCGCGATTTCTTCCGCGTCTTCCTGCAAATGGCGGTGGTGCTCACTTACGCCGCGGCGTCGCCCGTGGTGAAAATCGGGCGCATCGCCGGGCAATTCGCCAAGCCGCGCTCGGCGCCGATGGAGAAGCAGGGCGATCTCGAGCTGCCGAGCTATCGCGGCGACATCATCAACGATATCGAGTTCACCGCCGCGGCGCGCCGGCCGGACCCGCAGCGCCAGCTGATGGCCTATCGCCAGTCGGCGGCGACGCTGAACCTCATTCGCGCTTTCGCCACCGGCGGCTACGCCAATCTCGAGAATGCGCATCGCTGGATGCTCGGCTTCGTGCGCAACAGCCCGCTGTCGGAGCGCTATTCGCAGCTCGCCGACCATATCAGCGAGACCTTGGGCTTCATGCGCGCCATCGGGCTCGACCCCGAGCATCATCCGGAGCTGCGGCAGACACAATTCTACACCTCTCATGAAGCGCTGCTGCTCGGCTATGAGCAGGCGCTGACCCGCGTCGACTCGCTCGAGGGCGGCTCCTTCGCGACCTCCGGCCATTTCCTGTGGATCGGCGACCGCACCCGCCAGCCGGACGGCGCCCATATCGAATACATCCGCGGCATTCAAAATCCCGTCGGCCTCAAATGCGGCCCGAGCTTGAAGCCCGACGCGCTGCTGCGCCTCATCGACGCGATCGATCCGCAGAACGAGCCGGGCCGGCTGACCCTGATCTGCCGCTTCGGCGCCGACAAGGCGGCCGAGGCGCTGCCGACGCTGCTGCGCGCCGTCTCGCGCGAGGGGCGCAATGTGGTGTGGTGCTGCGATCCCATGCATGGCAACACGATCAGCGCCGGCGGCCGCAAGACGCGGCCGTTCGACCGCGTGATGTCGGAGATCCGCAGCTTCTTCGAGGCCCATCGCGCCGAGGGGACCTACGCCGGCGGCATTCATCTCGAGATGACCGGCCAAGACGTCACCGAATGCATGGGCGGCGCGCGCGATATTTCCGAAACCGAGCTGCACAGGCGCTATGACACGACCTGCGACCCGCGCCTCAACGCCGAGCAGGCGATCGAGGTCGCTTTCCTCGTGGCCGAGCTGCTGAAGACCGAGCGCCTCGCCCGCGACGCCCGCAATCAGGCGGCGGCGGAGTAAAAGTCAGCGTTCCGAATGTGCGGCGAGAAATCCCGCCGCTGCGGCGAGCGAGCGGCGCGCCTCGGGCATGAAGGCGGCGCCCATCTGCCAGCCATGCGGGACGACCGGCCAGATCGTCAGCCGCGCATCGACGCCCGCCGCTAGGGCGCGCTCGGCGAGCCGACACGAATCGTCGAGCAGCAGCTCGTCGGCGCCCACATGCAGCAGCAGCGGCGGCAATCCCGCGAGCTCCCCATGGAGCGGCGAGGCGAGCGGGTCGCGCATGCTGGCGCGGCCGAGATATTGGCGCGCGGCGAGCTTCAAGGCGCGGCGCGTGAAGATCGGGTCCTTCTCCTCGTTTGCGCGGATCGAGGCGCCAGTCGCGGCAAGATCGGCCCAGGGCGAGAATAGCGCCAGAGCGCGAGGGAGCGGCGCGCCGCTCGCGCGGAGCCGCAGCGCGAGCGCGAGGGCGAGGCCGCCACCAGCCGAATCGCCGGCGAGCAAAATCCGCCCCCGCTCGCGCGCGATCGCCTCATAGGCCGCGGCGACATCGTCGAGGGCGGCCGGAAACACATGCTCCGGCGCCAGCCGATAGGCCGGCGCGAAAACATCGAAGCCCGCGCGCGCGAAAAAGCCGGTGAGCGGCCGGGCCCCGCGCGGCGAGCCGGCGAAAAAGGCGCCGCCATGCAGATAGAGCAGCGTCGCGATCGGCGCGCCGCTGGCGCGCGTCCATTCGCCGGGAAGCCGCGGGTCCGGCTCCCGCCGCGCTTTGTCCGGCCAGGGCCAACGCATGTCGAGCGCCCGCGCCGCGGCGTCGAGACCGAGCTCGCCGGAGAGGCGCGGACGCAGGCGCCGGCGCAGAAAGGCGCGCGCGAGATGCGCCGCGAGGCTGGCCATCGCTATTTCGCCGCGAGCCCCTGCAGCAGCGCGTCGAGCTTGGCGTCGACGAGTCCCGCCGAACGGGCGCGATTGTTCCAGCGCGCCGCCTCGATGAGATCCTTCTCGACGCCTACGCCCTCGGCGAGCAGCCGGGCGAGGCGATTTTGGGCGACGGCGTTACCGGCCTCGGCGGCGCGGCGCAGCAGCTTCACCGCGTCGGCGCGGTCGCGCGCGACGCCGGCGCCATTGAACTCCAGGATCGCGAGCTCGACCATAGCGGCCGAATGGGCGGACGCCACGGCGCGGCGCAGCCATTGCGCCGCCTCCCCCGCATCCTGGCCGACGCCGCGGCCGCTCTTGTAGAGGAGGCCGAGCGCATAGGCGGCGTCGGCGTCGTCGAGCGCGGCGGCGCGGCGGAAAAAGCCGATGGCGCGAGGGAAGTCGGGCGCGCCGCCGTCATTCTCGAGCGCCAGTTCGCCGAGCAGATTGAGCGCCGCCGGATGGTTCTGCGCGGCCGCCTTCTCGAGATAGAAGCGGGCGTTGCCGCGATCCTTGGGCGTGTCGCGCCCGGTCAGCGTCGCCGCGCCGAAGAGATAGGCGGCGTCCTTGCCGCCGGCGTCGGCGGCGCGACGAAACCAGCGCATCGCCTCGGCCGGATCGCGCGCGACGCCGGCGCCGTCGAGATGCAGCCGGCCGATCAGGGTGAGGGCGGCGGCGTCCTTGGGATCGGCGGTAAGGCGCTTTCTCGCCTCGCCCATGGCGGCGACGTAATCGCCGCGCTGAAAGGCGCCGAAGGCGAGATCGGGTCCGGACGGCGCTTGCGCATGAGCGGCGCCGGCCGTCAGCGCGCAGAGCAGAGCGGCGACAACGGCTCTCATCGGGCGACGTCCTCCGCAGCGATGCGCGCGGCGGCCTCGCGCAGCGCTGCGGCCGGGCCGCGCGGATCGCTCCACGCCGCTTCGCCGATCATCACGAATTCGGCGCCGGTGGCGGCCAGCGGCCCGACCTCCTCGAGCCGGCGGGCGAGGGCGACGCAGGGCGTCTCGAAAATCTCCGCCCACCAGGCGGCCCGCTCCAGCGTCTCGTCGAAATCGCCGTCGAACAGCAGATAATCGGCGCCGGCCTCGCCCGCGCGCATGGCGTCGTCGCGCGTCTCGAGGCCGCCGACGCCGACGATGAAATCCGGATGCAGGCGCTTCAGCTCGGCGGCGAGGCGCTTGTCGCCATAGGAAAAGTGCAGGCCATCCGCCCCGCAGCGGGCGACGCGCTCGCTCTCGCCCTCGAGCAGAAGGGCGATGTCACGCGGCTGGGCCAGCGCGGCGACGGCGCGAACGGCCTCGTCCGACGCTCCCTCGCCAAGCCGCAGCAGCAGGCTCGCGACCTCGGCCGCGTCCAGCGCCTCGCGCAGCGCGGGCAGGAAAGGATCGACGGCCGTGAGAAGCGGCGTCGCGAGATAGAGTCGGGCGGGCTCGGACATGGCTCTTCCTTAATCGCGCGCGCGGCGGGATTCAAACCGGGCCGAACGCTTAATTCTCACCTTTCTCGCCGTCGTCACACGCAGTGCGCGAGACGCGAAAGCAAGGGCCGGGACTTGAAAGTGCGAGCGTCGCGCTTACGCCGGCTTAAGCCCTCATCCGCCAAACTCGGCGCGCAACCTCTTTTCGGAGTCCGCCATGGCCGCCCCTCGTCCGACCGTCGTCATCTGCGTCGATCACGCCTTCGTCTCCGGCGGCCAGGCGAAGGTGGCGATCGAGAGCGCGCTCGGGCTCGCCGCCCATGGCGCGCGGCCAATTCTATTCGCCGCCGCCGCGCCCGTCGACGAGCGCCTGACCAAGGCCGGCGTCGAAATGGTCTGCCTCGATCAGCATGACCTCCTCGGCAATCCCTCGCGCGCCGCCGCCGCCGTGCAGGGAACTTGGAATCTCGCCGCGGCCCGCGCGCTCGCCGATCTGTTGGCGCGGCTGCCACGGGACGAGACGATCGTGCATGTTCATGGCTGGGCCAAGGCGCTGTCGCCTTCCATCGCCGCGCCGATCCGCGCCTCCGGCCTGCCGGCGCTCTACACACTGCACGAATATTTCCTGTTCTGTCCCAATGGCGGCTTTTATGATTATCAGACCAATGAGGTCTGCCATCGCACGCCGCTGTCGCCCTCCTGCTGGGCGACCCATTGCGACAGCCGCAATTATCCGCGCAAGCTGTGGCGCAACGCCCGGCTCACCGTGGCGCAGCGCCTCGCGCGGCTGCCAGAGATTTTCTCGGACTATGTCTGCATCTCCGATTATCAGCAGCAGATCGTCGGCCCCTATCTGCCCAAGCGCGCGCGGCTGCACCGTGTCTCCAATCCGATCGATTGCGAGAACCTCGGGCGCAAGAGCGATCCGGCCACGGGCGATGTGATTTTCGTCGGGCGGCTCTCGGCCGAGAAGGGCGCCTTTCTGTTCGCCGAGGCGGCGGCGCGCGCCGGTCTGCGGCCGGCGTTCATCGGCGACGGGCCGATCGCCGATGAATTGCGGACGCGCTATCCGCAAGCCCGCTTTCTCGGCTGGCTGCCGCCGGATCGCGTGCGCGCCGAGATGCGCGCGGCGCGGGCGCTGGCGTTCCCCTCGCTCTGGTACGAGGGCCAGCCGCTCACCGTGCTGGAGGCCAAGGCCATGGGCACGCCGATCGTCGTCTCCGACATTTGCGCCGGCCGCGAGGAGGTCGAGGATGGCGTCGGCGGCCTCTGGTTTTCGAGCGGAGACGTCGACTCGCTGGAGGCGGCGCTGCTTCGGCTGAAGGACGACGCGCTGGTCGCGCGGCTCTCCGACGGCGCCTATGACGCCTTCTGGCGCGATCCGCCGACGCTGGACCGGCATGTGGAGCGCATTCTCGCGGTCTATGCCGAGGTGAGAGAGCGCAAGCGGGTCGAGAGGCGAGAAGAATGTTTGCAGAAAATGGCGCTTCCTTCTCCCGCTTTGCGGGAGAAGGTGGCCTCGCGCAGCGAGGTCGGATGAGGGTCCCCGCCGAAAAGCCGCTTCGAATTCAAGGCTGAATGCTGAGCTGCCGCGCAATCCTGCGAGGCCCTCATCCGACCCGGCTTCGCCGGGCCACCTTCTCCCGCGAGCGGGAGAAGGGTGCGCGTCACCAGTCGGCTAAACTTCAACCCGCCGCCGACTCTCCCGGCTTCGGGCGGCTCGGCAGGCGGGCCAGCATGCCGAGCAGGGCGCGGTCGCTGAGCACCACCAGACGCTCGCGGCGGTCGAGCCATTCCACCGCCTCCTCCAAAGTCTCGGCGTCGGCGAGCTTGCCTTCGGCCATGGCGCGATCGGCGGAAATCTGGCCGCGCACGCGCGGCGGGCGAGCCGGCAGCCAGTCCTCGTGCAGCGCGCGAAGATCCGGATCGGCGTGGAGGGCGATGAGGCCATTCACCTCGTCCTGGCCGCCGCGGGCGAGCAGGCGGTGCAGCGCCCGGCCGCGCCGCGCGATCGGCGGCGTCGTCGTCTCCTCCGGCGTCACCAGCACGCCGGCGCGGCGGAACACGAGGCCGAGCCAGCGCTGGCCGGTGATCCAGGAGATGAAGATCGCCAGAATGAGGCCGGCGATGGTCGGCGACATCCAGGCGACGAGCGAAGGCGAGATCATGAGGCCGGCGACCAGGGTCAAGAGGCCGAGCGCGACATGCCATTGGTGGCGCTTGACGATGAATTTGAACGGCACCGAGCCGTCGTCGCGCCGCTGCGGGTCCCAGCCAGTGTCGAAGCCGAACAAAATATGGAAGACATGTCCGGTCTGGATCAGCATCATGATCGGCGCCAGCAGCGCCGACATCAGCACCTCGAACAGGGTCGAGACCAGCAGCATCAGCACGCCGCCGGAGCCACGCCGCGTCTCCTTGTCGACCATCGCCAATATGAGGCCGAAGCCCTTGGGCGCGAGCAGAATGGCCATGGTCAGCGCGAACAGCGCCAGCGAGCGCTCGGCGTCGAAGCGCGGCCATACCGGAAACAGCGTGAACTGCGAGGTGAAATACTCCGGCCGGAAATAGCTCGCCTGGAAAACGAGCGCGATGCCGACCAGCAGCTGGCAGAGCCACAGCGGCGAGGTGAGATAGCCGAAGATGCCGGTGAGGAAATGCTGGCGCGAGGCCCAATGGAAGCCGCGCGCCCAGAGCACTCGCGAATGCTGCAGATTGCCCTGGCACCAGCGCCGGTCGCGGATCGAGAGGTCGATCAGCGACGGCGGGCTCTCCTCATAGGAGCCGCCCAGCGTCGGCATCATATAGACGGCGTAGCCGGCGCGGCGGATCAGCGCCGCCTCGACGAAGTCGTGGCTGAGGATGTGCCCGCCGAAGGGCGGACGGCCCTTCAGATCCGGCAAGCCGCAGTGATGCGCGAAGGCCTCGGTGCGGATGATCGCGTTATGGCCCCAATAATTGCCGTCGCGCCCCATCCATTGCGACAGGCCGGCGGCGATGACGGGCCCATAGATTCGGGCGGCGAACTGCTGAACGCGCGCGAACAGAGTGTTGCGGTTGATGATCAGCGGCAGCGTCTGGATGATGCCGGCGTCCGGGTCCGCCTCCATCGCCGCGGCGAGGCGCAGGATCGTCTCGCCCGCCATCAGGCTGTCGGCGTCTAGCACCACCATTTGCGGATAGGCGCCGCCCCAGCGGGTGACGAAATCGGCGATATTGCCGGCCTTGCGACTGATATTCTTCTCGCGCCGGCGATAATAGACCCGCGCCTTGGGCCCGAGCCGGCGGCGCATCGCGACGAAGGCCCGCTCCTCGGCGATCCAAATGTCGGGATTGGTGGTGTCGGAGAGGAAGAACCAGTCGAAATGGTCGCCGAGGCCGGTCGCCTCGACATCCTGCAGAATCGCCTGCAGCGCGCCGAAGACGCGGCTCGGCGCTTCGTTGTAGATCGGCATCACCACTGCGGTGCGGGATTGCAGCCGCTCCGGCGCGGGCGGCGGCCGGCGCGACACGAGCAAAGTGAAGAAGCCGACGACGGCGCTGGCGAAGGCGAGCGCGATCCAGGAGAAGTTGAGGACGAACAGCGCCAGCAGCGCCCATTTCAGCGTCGTGACGCCGCCGACGTCGATGACGCCATACATCTCGAGGCCGCCATAGACGGTGAGCGCCAGCCCGCCGCCGAAGGCGACGAGCCGCGAGATCCAGGGCGTGTAGCGCAGCTCCGGAGCGGCGAGGCGCCGGCGTTCGCGCGCGGCGAAGCGCCAGAGCTTCTGCGTCGGCATGTCGAGCCGCTGTTCCGGCGGCGTCGGCGGAGCGGCGGCCGGATCGGCGAGGCGGGGCGCGTCCTCGGGCGGCGGGAGCGGCTCGGCGAGTGTGAGGGCTAGAGCGTCCATCGGTAGAGCCAGGTTTCGCTGAGCGTTTCGTCCCCGGAGCGGAGCACGAGGCGCATTTCGCAGAAGGTTTCGCCCGCAGGGTCGACATCGAAGACGACGCGGCAGGTTTTCGCCTGCGGGTTGACGAAAGTCCGAATATTGGTCGCCGCTCCGGGCGAGGTGGTCAAGTCCGCCCGGAGATTGGCCACACGCTGCGGATCGGCCAGAGCCTCGCCCATGAACACGACGATAAAACGGCGCATCTTGGGGTAAGGCGAGCGACCGCCCCGCGCCGTCGCGGCGATGGCGAGCGGCGGACGCGCCGGCGGCGCCCAGCACCAGAACTGCCGATAGGCGTAGGTCGCCTCCTTGCCGGTCACGAGCGGCTGCTTGGGCCGCCAATAAGCGACGATATTGGCGTTGACCTCGGATTCGGACGGGATCTCGACGAGCTGCACCGATCCCTCCCCCCAGTCGCCGATCGGCTCCATCCACAGCGAGGGCCGCCGCTCCCAATGCTGCACATCGTCCTGATAGGCGGCGATGTCGCGCTCGCGCATCAGAAAGCCGAGCCCCTTGGGGTTGGCGTCGACAAAGGCCGATATTTGTAATGTGTCGCGGTTGGAGACCGGGCGCCACAGCCATTCGTCTTTTCCGGTCAGCATTTGCAGACCATTGGTTTCGGCCACGGCCGGCCGCACATCGTCGGTGCGGCGATTGTCGAGCGGCGTGAACAGCGAGGAGGCCGCGGCGCCGGCGAGGCCGAGATGGTCGATCGCGGCGCGTGGAATCAGCGTCAGCTCGGCGTCGATCAGCGTCGCCTCGCCCGGACGCAGCGTGAAGCGATAGGCGCCGACGACGCTCTGCGACTCGAGCAGGGCGTGGATGACGAGGGCGTTGTCGGCGAGGGTGGGCTTCTCGATCCAGAATATGCGGAAGGCCGGAAACTCCTCGCCGCGCGGATCGGCGGTGCGGATGGAGAGGCCGCGCGCCGTGACGCCCAGCGTCTGCCCGCGCGCCACCGCCCGATAGAAGCTCGCGCCCTGGAACAGAGCGAGCTCGGTGTCGCCGCCGTCCTCGCGGCGGCCGATGACGCGAAAGCCGGAGAAGCCGATGTCCGGAACCTTGTCGCCGACCTTGACGCCGCCATAGTCGAATTTCGTCTGGTCATAGGCGATGCGTCGCGCGAGATTGTCCTCTACGACATAGAGCTCGACCGGCGCCGTGAAAATGAAGCCGCGATGCAGCGGCTCGATCGAAAAGCCGCGATTCTCGCCGCTCCATATCGCCGCCCCGGGTCGCGTCTTGACGCCGACATATTGCTCATAGCTGAGATTGGCGAAGGGCTCGCGCAGGTCGCTCGGCGGCGGAGCGAAGGGCCGTTTGGCGACGGCGCGGGCGATGTCGAGCACGGTGTCGCGGTTGAACGGGGCGGGACCGCCCGGCGGCGGGGCGGCGGGCGCGGGTTGAGCCTGGCCGCGCCCCGGTCCGACGCTCGCGGCGAGCGTGGTCAGGGCGGCTTTCAAGACGTCTCTGCGTTCGAGCATTGCGAGGCCGGAACCGGGGCTGGCGGAAGGGAAAACTGCAGGAAGCGCGCGCGCCAGACGGGTATACCCGAAAGATCGCCGTTCGGAATGCGATTCTTTGATCTTTGGTTGCGTGATTGAAAGGGTTGCGGACTAGTTCATCGAATCGCCGCCGGGAGAGCCCCCGAGTGGCCTCGAACCCGCGAGCCTGGAGGCTCGCCAGCAAGAGCGCGGAGCCCATGACTGAACAGAATCGATCGCCCGCCCGGCGCGCTCTCGCGGTGATTCTCGCCGCTGGCGAGGGAACGCGCATGAAATCGCGCCGTCCCAAGGTGCTGCACGAGGTGGCGGGGCGCTCCATGCTCGCCCATGTGCTCGCCGCGGTCGGGGCGGCGGAAGTGGAAGCGGCCGCGGTCGTCGTCGGCGCCGGGCGCGAGGACGTCGCCGGCGAGGCTCGGCGCCTCTGCCCGGGGGCGCGGAGCTTCGTGCAGGAGCGGCAGCTCGGCACCGCCCATGCGGTGCTGGCGGCGCGCGAGGCCATCGCCGAGGGCTATGACGATCTCATCGTGCTGTTCGCGGACACGCCGCTCGTGTCGCCGGCGACCATCGCCGCGCTGCGCCGGAGTCTCGCCGAGGGCGCGGGCGTCGCCGTTCTCGCCTTCGAGGCGGCGACCCCCTACGGCTATGGGCGCATCCTTCGCGACGGCGAGGGCGGCGTGCGCGCCATTCGCGAGGAGAAGGACGCCAGCGAGGAGGAGCGGCGCGTCACGCTCTGCAACGCCGGATTAATGGCGATCGACGGCGCGAGCGCGCTCGCTCTGATGGAAGGCGTCGGCTCCGACAACGCCCAGGGCGAGTTCTATCTGACCGATGTCGTCGAGCGCGCCGTGGCGGCCGGCCTGCCGACAAGGGTCGTCCTCGCGGCGGAGGAGGAGGTGCTCGGGGTCAATGACCGGGTCCAGCTCGCCCGCGCCGAGCAGATCGCGCAGCAGCGGCTGCGTCGCGCCGCCATGCTCGGCGGAGCGACGCTGATCGCGCCCGAGACGGTGTTTCTCTCCTTCGACACACAGCTCGGCCGTGATGTGACGATCGAGCCCCATGTGGTGATCGGCCCGGGCGTCGCCATCGGCGACGGGGCGACGATTCACGCCTTTTCCCATCTCGAGGGCGCGAGCGTCGGCGCCGGGGCGCAGATCGGCCCCTATGCCCGACTGCGGCCGGGGGCGCGGCTCGCGGCCGCGGCCAAGATCGGCAATTTCGTCGAGATCAAGGCCGCCGACATCGGCGAGGGCGCGAAGGTCAATCATTTGAGCTATATCGGCGACGCCATTGTGGGCGCGCACGCCAATATCGGCGCCGGCGTCATCACCTGCAATTACGACGGCTTCTTCAAATATCGCACGACGATCGGGGCGAACGCCTTCGTCGGCTCCAATTCGTCGCTGGTGGCGCCGGTGGCGATCGGCGACGGCGCCTATGTCGGCTCCGGCTCGGTGATCACCAGGGACGTCGGCGTCGACGCGCTGGCCGTGGCGCGCGGGCGGCAGATGGAAAAGGGCGGCTGGGCCAGCGCGTTTCGGGCGCGGCAATCGGAGAAGAAGAAGGGCTAGCGGGAGGGCGGCTCCAGGCGCGCTATTCGGCCGCGGCGGCGAGGCTGGCGCGGGCGATCGTGCGCAAGTCGTCGATCGGAGCAAGCGCGCCGCCTCCGCTCTCGAAATGCCAGAAGGTCCAGCCATTGCAGGCGGGCAGGCCCTGCGCCAGCGCGCCGATCTTATGGATCGAGCCGACGATCTGGCCGAGCGCCAGCGCGCCGTCGGGGCGGACCATCGCCCGGTGGCGGCCATGGAGGTCCGTCAGCATCGCGCCCGCCGCGACGAGGCCCGACTCCACCAGGCTAGCGAAGGCGATGCGCGGCGCCGAACGTTTGGTCGGCGCCGCGGCGATGGCCTCGTCCGGCAAAGGCTCGATCGCCGCGATGCGCTCGCGCGCCGCGGCGGCGTAGGCGGGGTCGCGCTCGAGGCCGAGGTAGTCACGGCCGAGCCGCTTGGCGACGGCGCCGGTGGTGCCGCTGCCGAAAAACGGGTCGAGCACCAGATCGCCGGGATTGGAAGCGGCGAGCATCACGCGCGCGAGTAGGGCCTCGGGCTTCTGCGTCGGATGGGTCTTGCGGCCGGCCGCGTCCTTGAGGCGCTCGCCGCCGGTGCAGATCGGCAGCAGCCAGTCGGAGCGCATCTGGCAATCCTCATTGCCGGCCTTGAGCGCCTCGTAATGGAACGTATAGGAGCGGCAGGAGGAATCGCGGGCCGCCCAGATCAGCGTCTCATGGGCGTTGGTGAAGCGGCGGCCGCGGAAGTTCGGCATCGGATTGGTCTTGCGCCAGACGATGTCGTTGAGAATCCAGAAGCCCAGATCCTGCATCATGGCGCCGACGCGGAAGATATTGTGATAGGAGCCGATCACGAAGATCGTCGCATTGGGCTTCATGACGCGGCGCGCGGCCGCGAGCCAATCGCGGGTGAAGGAATCATAGGCCGAGAAATCGGCGAATTTGTCCCAATCGTCGTCGACCGCGTCGACGCGGCTCTGGTCCGGCCGCGTCAGGGCGTTGGCGAGCTGGAGATTATAGGGCGGATCGGCGAAGACGAGATCGACGCTCTCGGCGGGCAGTCCCGCCATGAGCGGGACATTGTCGCCGAGAAGAACAGAGTTGCGCGGCGCGTGAGGCGACCGAAAGCTCGATGACCCAGTACTCGTGACCTTCAGCTGGGACTGGGAGCGGATCGCCCCGACGCGCGCGCTACTCATGGACTCGACACCGGCTACGCAACCAACGTCGTCACATTGCCCCGAGCCGGGTAAAAAGCAGGTTTAGGAGGGGCGCGCGGCGCTGTGTCTTTTCCGCACGGCTAAGTTAACAAAATCATCTGTTTACGAGCTATTTACCCGAGTATGGGCGCAGCTTTGCGCAACCGTGGGACGAGCTATTTGCGCCGCATCGGCGAAAAGCTCGTGCGGTGGTGCGGGGTCGGCCCGAGCGCCGCTATGGCGGCGAGATGCTCCTTTGTCCCATAGCCCGCGTTGGCGGCGAAGCCATAGGCCGGATAGAGCTCGGCGAGGCGGCGCATCTGGCGGTCGCGCATCACCTTGGCGACGATCGAGGCGGCGGCGATCGACAGGCAGGAGGCGTCGCCCTTGACGATCGCCTCGGCCGGGCAGGCGAGACTCGGCGGATCATTGCCGTCGATCAGCGCATGGCGCGGGGCGAGCGAGAGCGCGGCGACCGCCCGCGCCATGGCGGCGAGCGTCGCCTGCCGGATGTTCATCGCGTCGATCTCCTCGGCGCTGACGAAGGCGACGCCGATGGCGAGCGCGCTCGCGGCGATGCGCTCGAAGGCGGCGGCGCGCGCCTCGGCGGTGAGCGCTTTCGAATCGTCGACGCCTTCCGGCAGCCGGCGCGGATCGAGAATCACCGCCGCCGCCGCCACCGGGCCGGCCAGCGGCCCCCTGCCCGCCTCGTCCACGCCCGCGACCGGCCACAATCCATCGCGCAGCAGGCGCGTCTCTAGGCGGAAATGCGGAGGCATGACGTCTCGGTTCTTCGGTAGAGGTACGGAAAGAAACACAGATTCCTCAAGACGGCAATTCTGCCGGCGGCGGCTGGTCGCGAGCCGCCGCGGTCGTCCGCTTCAGTCGTGGCTCTTTGGTTCGGCCACGGACCAAAGGTCGGTTTCGGCGCTCTGTCGGGCTGTGATAAGCTAAAGTTCTAGTGGTTTGCTTCATCGAAACTGATGGGCCGCGAAAGCGAGCCTGAGGCTCGTTCTTTCTGCCCCGTCAAATCGAAAGAATCGCGCCAGAGCTTGCATCACGCGGCGGGTCCGGATGGCGAAAAATCGATTGTCATGCAGCGTTCTCGCAGGCGGCCCAACACTGCGGGCGGCGTCGGCTCTGCTCGGCGCTCTCGTTTTGCTCGGGCCTTTGGCTTCCGGCGCGGAAAAGAAAGCGGCGGATTTGCCTCCGCCACCCGGAACGCTCGCGCGGGAGCTCGAGCATTCAGGCGCCGGCGCTCCCCGCGCCGCCGTGAGCCCTGTGGGCGGCGATCCTGCGCTTGGGCGGCCGATCGAGATCCCCTTTGTCCTCGAGGGCGGCCACATAATCGTCGAGGCTTCGATCAACGGGGGCCCGTTGCTGCCCTTCCTTTTCGACACCGGCGCGGGGACGACGCTCACGGAGGATACGGCGCAGGGCCTGCGAACGTCGGCCAAGAGGAGCCTGCAAGTCGGTGGGGTGGGTCGGAAACGGTTATCGGCGAGAACGATTGAAGTGGATCGAATCACGATCGGCGCCGCGACCTTCGAGCACCATACCGTGACGGTCCACGACTTTCGCAACATCATTGTCGATCGCGGATCACGAGCGCGGCTGGCGGGCTTTATCGGCTCGGAGCTGCTCATGAGATTTGCTGTCACGATCGATTTCAAGCAGCGGCTCCTGACGTTTAACGCGCTTGGATTCCGGCCTCCGTCGTCGCAATTCGCATTGCCGCTCGGCATGTCGATCTCGCCCGAAGGGCTCAGCCTTCCGTCTGTGCAGGCGGAGGTGGACGGGGTCGCCGGCGAGTTCGTCCTCGACACCGGCTCGACCGGCGAAGTCTTCGTGTCGAGGGCTTTTCAGAGGTCGCGCGCATTCGGCGGCCGCGGCAAATCCTTTCGCTTCTTGGGCGCGGGCGGGATCGGCGGGCCGGCGCATGTTTCGCTCGGCTTTGGCGAGCGACTGCGCTTGGGTCCGCTTTCGCTGTCTCCGCCCATGATCATGGGCTCGATGGACGAGGCCGGCTTTGCCGTGCCGCCGAGCATCGCCGGACTCATCGGCTACGGCGTACTGAGGCTTTTTGTCGTGACCATCGATTATCAGGCCGGCCGTGTCTATTTCGAACGCATCGCCGGCCGAGAACTTCCGACGGCCTTTCGCAGCGCCGGGATGATGCTCGACAAGCCGGACCATGACGCATTCGAGATTCTCGACGTTCTCGCGGGTTCGGCTGCCGAACGCGCCGGGCTGCGGCGCGGCGACCTAATCGTCGAAGTCGGGGGCCGATCGGCGCGCGACCTCGGAATCAGCGATCTTTCCGTAAGGGACTCGGAGGAGACTCTACTGGTCACGACGAGCGACCGGCGCAGCTACGACCTGGCAATTGAGAAGCTCCTGCCCTGACGACGCCGCCACCAGCCGGCCGCCTCAAAACAGGCTGAGCTGCTCGGCCCCGCAGCGCGGCGCGCGGAACAGATCGGAGCGCAGACGCGTGTGGGAGAAGCCGAGCCGGGCCGCTGCGACCTCGAATCGGCGGCCGAGCATCCAGGCGTAGGGACCGTCCCCGGTCATGCGCTTGTCGAAGGAAGGGTCATAGAGCTTGCCGTCGCGCGCCGAGCGCACCAGCGACAGGACATGCCGGGCCTTGTCCGGAAAATGAGTGACCAGCCATTCGCTGAACACTTCCCTCAGCTCCAGCGGCAGGCGCAGCATCACATAGCCGGCCTCGCGCGCCCCGGCCGCATGGGCGCGGGTCAGAATCGTCTCGATCTCGGCGTCGTTGATCCCCGGAATGATCGGCGCGACCAGCACCGTGACGGGAATTCCGGCCGCGGACAGCGCCTCGATCGTCGCGAGACGGCGCTCCGGCGCGGCGGCGCGCGGCTCCATCGCCCGCGCCAGCGCCGGATCGAGCGTCGTCACCGAGATCGCCACTTTGACGAGCCCCTTGCGGGCCATGGGCGCGAGCAGATCGATGTCGCGCGTGACCAAAGAGGATTTGGTGACGATGCCGATCGGATGATCGGCGCGGCTCGCCACCTCCAGTAGCCCGCGGGTGATTCGATAGCGCTTCTCGACCGGCTGATAGGGATCGGTATTGGCGCCGATGGCGATGGTCTTGGGCGAATAGCCCGGCGCCGAGAGCTCGCGCTCCAGCAGCTGCGCCGCCCCCTCCTTGACGAAAATCTCGGTCTCGAAATCCAATCCGGAGGAGAGCCCCATATAGGCGTGGGTCGGCCGCGCATAGCAATAGACGCAGCCATGCTCGCAGCCGCGATAAGGGTTCACCGAACGGTCGAAGGAAATATCCGGCGAATCGTTGCGGGTGACGATCGTCCGCGCCCGCTCGACATGAATATTGGTGCGCAGCGCTTCGGGCTCATCGAACGTATTCCATCCGTCGTCGGAGGCGACGCGCTGCTCGCGCTCGAAACGTCCGCTCGGGTTCGAGAGAGCGCCGCGGCCCCGTCTGCGGGCCGGATCGACGATGGGCCGTTCCTCGGCGGAAAAATCCACGACCGCGCCGATCGCCGCGCGGCTGCGACGCGCCGCCCCGCGCCAATCGGCTCGTTCCGCCTTTTCGATCAGACGTTTTGCAGCGCTCGCCATCGCAACCTCCGTGCTCGCTCACGTCGGCGGCCCATGGTCGACGATGCGCCGGGAAGCGACGCTCGGCGCAAAACGACCATGGACCCGACGCGACAACGCTCGACTACTGAGGACTTTAGGGGACTTGTTTACGCGGGGACGGAACATACTCGGAACAAGAGAACGTATAAGGAACACGCCAGGCGTGGTCAAGCGTCCTCCGCGGCGGCGCGAAAATTTTCCACGCCGCGCGCGCCCGCGTCATTGTCCGGTCACGGGGGGCTCTTATGTCTGGAGATAGAGCAACCGATGGCGTCACGGCCACGGAGGCTCGAACGCCGGGCCGGAGGTACGTCCGGCGTTTTTCTTTTCAGCGTCGTTTTCGTTTCGGCGCCCTGCGATCGCCCCTCAGGGCTTGACCGCGGTCACCAGAGTGTCGACGCCTTCGCGATATTCGACGCTGACAGCGGTGAAGCCCAGCGCTTCCAGCCGCGCCAACGCCGGCGTCAGATACATGATGTGCTCGGGCGACTCGTCGCTGAAGAGATGCGCGATCCAATCCTCGAGCAGATCATAGCGGCCGAGGGCGCCGAGCTTGTCGAACCAGCTGCGCACCTCCGCTTGCGTTGAGGCGAGATGCGCCGCGCGATCGTCCATCGCGTAACGATCGCCGTTCAGCAGCAGGCCGCCCGACTTCAGCGCGCGAAACGCCGCCGCGAGCGCGTCATGACGGTAATCGTCGAGGAAATTATGAATGGCGTAGTTCGACGAGATCACGTCGAGGCTCGCCTCCGGCAGAGCGCGCAGGCTCGTCAGCGCGTCGACCTCGACGAAAGCGACGCGCCCGGCGTCGACATAGGCGGACAAATGCGAACGCGCCTGATCGAGCATTTTAGCGGCGCTGTCGATGGCGGTGAGATGGAGGTCCTCACGATAGGCGAGCAGCGGCAGCGTGCTCACGCCCGAGCCGCAGCCGATCTCCAGCGCCTCGAGCGCCTCGCCCTCGCGCCAGCCCGCGACCCGCTCGGCGACGCGGCGGGCCAGAACGGCGGCGTTGGGACAGATGAGCTCCAGCATCCGATATTCGGCGCCGATGGGGCCGGTGAAGAGATTTTCATCCAGGGGTCGGGACATGGGCGAGCTCAGCCGAATTGCGCGAGGCCGGGGAAGGTCTGCAGCAGCCAGAAGGACATATTCTGCATCGCTCCGGTCAGAAAGGCGAGGCCCGTGACGACGAGCAGCGCGCCGACAATTTTCTCGACCTTGCCGAAATGCCGCTTGAAGCGCTGCATGAAGCCCATGAACGGCCCCATCGCCGCCGCCGCGACGAGGAAGGGGAGTCCGAGGCCGGCCGAATAGACAGCGAGCAGAGCGGCGCCGCGCGCCACCGTCTCCTGCGAGCCGGCGACAGCGAGAATGGCGGCGAGGATCGGGCCGATGCACGGCGTCCAGCCGAAGGCGAAAGCGAGGCCCATTACATAAGCGCCGAGCCGGCCGACCGGGCGGCCGACCTCGAAGCGCTTCTCGCGATAGAGCAGGCCGATCTTGAACACGCCGAGAAAATGCAGCCCCATCAGAATAATCGCCAGCCCGGCGGCGATCGAGAGAATTTCGAGATTGGCGCGCAGGACTTTTCCGAACACGCTGGCGGTGGCGCCGAGCGCCACGAAGACGGTGGAAAAGCCGGCGACGAACAGCAGCGCGGCGATCAGCACGTCGCGCTTCGCCCGCGCCTTGCCCGCGATGGTCAACTCCTCGAGGCTCGCCCCGGCGATGAAGGTGAGATAGGGCGGCACCAGCGGCAGCACGCAGGGGGAGAGGAATGAGAGAACGCCCGCCGCGGCGGCGGCGGGAAAGGTGACGTCGGCCGCCATGGGAGCTCCTCGCTTCGCATGCGCCTTGTGCCACAGCCCGCACGCCGACGCAAAATCCGCCCTATCTCGAAGAGAGCGGCAAGGAGGAGATCATGCGCACGATCATCGAGCCGTTCCGCATCAAAATGACCGAGGCTCTGCCGATGACGACGCGGGCGCGGCGCGCCGAGCGTCTGGCTGCGGCGCATTACAACCTCTTCCTGCTCGACGCCGACGACGTGACCATCGATCTTCTGACCGACAGCGGCACGGGCGCCATGTCCGACCGCCAATGGGCGGCGATGATGCAGGGCGACGAGAGCTATGCCGGCAGCCGATCCTGGCGCCGGTTCGAGGCGACGGTGCGCGACATCACCGGTTTCACCCATATCTTCCCGACGCATCAGGGCCGCGCCGCCGAGCGCATCCTCGCCGCGACGCGGCTGAAGCCGAGCGACATCGTCCCCAACAACAGCCATTTCGACACGACGCGCGCCAATATCGAATATGTCGGCGGGCGCGCGATCGACCTGCCGTCGCCGAAGAGCCGCGACATTCATTCGGACGAGCGCTTCAAGGGCGATATGGATCTGGGGGCGCTGGCGCGGCTGATCGAGCGCGAGGGCGCAAGGGCCATCCCCTTCTGCATGATCACGGCGACCAACAACGCCGGCGGCGGGCAGCCGGTGTCGCTGCGCAACATGCGCGAGGCGAAGGCGCTGCTGGCGGCCCATGGAATCCCGCTCGTGCTCGACGCCTGCCGTTTCGCCGAGAACGCATATTTCATCCAGCAATGGGAGGAGGGCCAGGCGGAACGTCCGCTGCTCGACATAGCGCGCGAAATGTTCTCGCTCTGCGACGGCGCGACGATGAGCGCCAAAAAGGACGGGCTCGCCAATATCGGCGGCTTCCTCGCCTGCAATGACGATCGCTGGGCGGAGGAGTTTCGCAATCTGCTCATTCTCACCGAGGGCTTTCCCACCTATGGCGGCCTCGCCGGGCGCGATCTCGAGGCCATCGCCGTCGGGCTGATGGAAGCTCTGGAAGAGGAGTATCAGCGCTATCGCCACGCCACCGTCGATTATCTCGCCTCGCGGCTGATCGCGCGCGGCGTGCCGATCGTGCGGCCGGCCGGCGGACATGCGGTGTTTCTCGACGCCGCCGGCTTCTGCCCCCATCTTTCGCCAGCCGATTTCCCCGGCGTCGGCCTGGTCGACGCGCTCTATCTCGAGGGCGGCGTGCGCGGCGTCGAGCTCGGCAGCGTGATGTTCGGGCGCCGTGAAACGGATGGGACCGAGACGCCGGCGCCGCGCGAATTGGTGCGCCTCGCCTTTCCGCGCCGCGTCTACACGCAGAGCCATTTCGATTATGTGATCGAGACGATCGAGACGGTGTTCGCCGACCGCGCCGCGATTCCGCCCTATCGCATCCTGTGGCAGGCGCCGTTCCTGCGCCATTTCACCGCACGTTTCGCGCCGGGGTGACGCAGACGATCCCCGTCGTGAATGCAGCATGCGCGCTTGAAGGCGCGCCTTTCGCCCCGCTCGAGACAGCTCTGCGCTTTGCAAGAAGCCGATGCACGCCCTATCTCTCCTAAAAAGGACAGCTGGGGACAGCGATGCCGACCGATCACGACGCGACGCATCCGCCGAAGAACCGCTACGCCAATGCGCCCATGCGCGCCGATTGGACGATCGACCAGGATTGGTCGTCCTATAGCGCCGCCGAGCACGATCGCTGGAAGCGGCTTTCCGCGCGCCAGCTCGCGCTACTGCCGGGGCGCGCTTGCGACGACTATCTCGCGGCATTGGAGAAGCTGCAGCTGTCGCAGAGCGGCGTGCCGGATTTCGCCGAGCTGAGCGCGCGGCTCGCGCCTCTCACCGGCTGGAGCGTCGTCGCGGTCGCCGGTCTCGTGCCCGACGACGTCTTCTTCGATCATCTCGCCGAGCGGCGCTTTCCGGCCGGCGCCTTCATCCGACCCGAGGCCGAGCTCGACTATCTCGAGGAGCCCGACGTCTTTCACGACGTCTTCGGCCATGTCCCGCTGCTCGCCGATCCGATCTATGCGCGCTTTCTGCAAGCCTATGGCGAGGGCGGAAGGCGCGCGCTGGCCCGCGGACAATTGGCCGAGCTCGCCCGCCTCTATTGGTATACGGTCGAGTTCGGGCTCGTCTCGACGCCTGCGGGACTGCGCATCTTCGGCGCGGGAATTCTCTCGTCGCCGGCCGAGAGCGTATTCGCGCTCGAGGACACTTCCCCCAATCGCATCCGCTTCGATCTCGAACGCGTCATGCGCACGCGCTACATCATCGATGATTTCCAGCAGAGCTATTTCGTCGTCGACAGCTTTCAGAGCCTGCTCGACGCCTGCTACCAGGATTTCGGCCCGATCTATGATCGGCTGACCGCGCAGTCGACGCTGGAGCCGCATGAGATCGCCCCCGGCGATCGCATCGTCGCCCGTGGCGACTTTCACTATTTCCGCGCAAAGGCGAATGCGGCGTGATCATTCCGCCGGCGCGCGCTCTGCCTCATGCCGAGCGGCCATGACGTCCGCGTCGAGACGGAACATCTCGTGCAGACGCTCACTCAACGGGATAGCCAGGATCTCGATGCGGTGCAGGAATATCGCCAGCTCACGCGCGTCATACGACAAACCGGCCGCGCGCGGCGAAACGCACGTCTTGTGAACGAAGCGCAGCTCCAATATCCGACCGCTCTCCCGCCGACGAATGTCGACGCCGCGGCGCTCCCGGACCTGCGTGTCGAAGCGCCAGCTCGCGACGAGCGCGCCGCCGCAGAACACATCCGTCTCCTGCCGTCGCCCCTCCGGCGAGAAAGGCGTGAGATCGAATTGGAGACGCAGCCGGCGCATCGGGCGGCGCAAGCGCAGCCGAAGGATGGAAACCCCGCCGTCGTTCCAGACGCCGTCATCCTCGGCGACGTCCCAACCATCATGCGCCACGTTCCAACATTGCGCCGGATCGCCGAGCTCGATCTGCGAGCCGGGGGCGAAGCCATCGCGCAGATCGCGCCGCATCGCCCGCAGTCGCGCAATCTCCCGCCGCGCGCTCTCGTCTCCCCATTGCGCGAGCTTCGGCAAGCGCGGCGCACGTCCACGCAGCGATTGGCGCTCGCGGCTGCTCACGGCCTCGCGCGACGAAAGAAGAGCGCGTAGCGCAGAGAGCCGCCGCCCTCCCCGAGCGCGCGAAGCGGCGTTCGAGAGGATCGCCCGATATTCGTCGATCATGCGCGTTTCATCGAACAACTCGAGCGCGCGCAGCCGCGCGCAGCGGCCCATATCCTCCCGCGTGCGCGGATCAACGCGCAGCGCCGCCATGGCGTCGGCGAGCGCAGCGACACACTCGTCGCGCGCGAGAGACGGCGCCGGCAGCAGAATCCCCGACAGACGATCGAGCTGCTCGGGAACGCCGTCGACCGCCGTCGCGATCACTGCGCGCCCCTTCGCCATCGCCTCGATGATCGACAGCGGCATTCCTTCCGAATAGGAGGGCAGGACAAAAGCGTCGCAGGCTTCGAGCAGACTCGGCACATCGTCGCGCGCGCCGAGCGTCAGCACATGCTCGCCGAGCCGCTTCGACGCGATGGAGCGATGCAGCGCCTCCACGTCGCCGCCCCCGGCCAGCACGACACGCAGGCCCGACAATCGTCCTTGCTCGCGCAGCCGCTCCAACGCCTCGAGGCAGAGCGCCTGCCCTTTGCGCGGCTCTATGCGCGCGGCGCAGAGAAACGCGGTCTCGTCCTCGCGCAGGCCGAGCGACGCGCGTGCGCTCCGCCGCGTATCGGCGTCGCCGATCGCGAAATAGCGCGCCGGACGGCTGTTGAGGACGACATGTTTCGGCGTGTCGATACGAGGCAGCAGCGCTTCGAAACGACGACGGCTCGCCTGCGATACGAACACGATGGCCTGCGCCGCGCGCAGCGTCTCGATCGCTTTCCCGTGCAACTCGGCGTAGCGCCGCACGCACTCGTCGGTGAGCAAATTGATCGACACGACATAAGGAATGCCGCGCGCCGCGGCGACCTGCTTCAGCGCCGAGAACGACCAGATCTCGCCGCCTTCGACGAGCGCGATCACATCCGGATCGGCCGCGTCGAGCAGTCGCTGCGCGTCCTCGAAGGCGAAAGCGGAGCGCTGCGGATTGCGCTCGCTGGCGCGGTAATCGAACAGCGCGACGCCGTCGCGTCCCATTCTTTCGAGCGACGCCGCATTCTTCGCCTCGAAAGAACAGGCGAAGCGAAGATCGAAGCTCGCCGCGACGCCGGCGACGAGCTGCTCGGCGACGCGATAGGTTCCCCCCATATTGGCGTCGTCCGTGACGATCAGCAGCTTCGGTCGTGTGGCGCCATCCAGGGTCATAGCGGTCTCGCAGCAGAATGTCATGCTCACGACACGGCGCGCAGGGTGCGAGCGCGCTCGGCGCCGTCCTGTCCGACGGAGCCGGCGAGGCGCCATGCAAAAGAGCCGAATTGGTAATCTTCGTTACGGATGCGTGCGAATAATTCAGTCGCCGCCTCGCGCCAGCTCCGCCGCCGCGGCAGCGCGACGGGCGCCGGGCGCCGAACGCAAGCCTCGCGAATGCGCATCGACAGACTGGCGCTGTCGGTCACGTCGAAATAGACGGCCGCATCGCCGCCGACCTCGCGAAACACCGGAATATCGCTGGCGATCGATGGAAGGCCGAAATGCGCCGCCTCGATCAGCGGCAGGCCGAAGCCTTCGGCGACCGATGCGGCGACGAGGCGATGCGCATGGCGATAGAGATAAGCGAGGTCGGCGCCTCCTGCTCGATCGAACCAGAACAAGCGCCGGCCGAATTCGGGATGCGACAGAATGCGCCGCTCGAGCGCGCGCGTGTTCCAGCCGCGACGCCCGACGATCACATAACGCGCGTCGACCCCGCTCGACCAAGCGCGCTCGAAAGCGTCGAGCGCGATCGGATAGCCCTTCTTCGGCTCCAGCGTGCCGACGCTCAAGAAGAACGGAGTCGCGCTCGCGCAAATCGCGGCCGCCTCGAATGAGGCGCCGGCCTCGGTCTCGGCGTCGACATCGGCTCCCGGATGGCTCCATCCGATGCGCATCTCGGGATTGACGCTCGTTCCGTTCGCGATCGCATAGCCGAGAAACTCCTCCGCGGAGCTGCGCGACACGGCGATCAACGCGTCGCTCGCGATCGCCGCCGAATCGAACCAAGTGGAAAACGTCTCGACATTCTCCGGATGAAACAAACCCGGATAGAGCAGCGGATGAATGTCGTGCAGCACGAGCACATTGGAGCCGCCCCGGCGCGAGACATGCTCCATCGCCTTGCGGCAACCGCGCAGATCGTGCCAGCTCGCATCGGCCATGATGAATTTGTCGCCCGCCGCGAGCTCGACCCTGTCGCGACGCTTTCCCTCGGCGCAGGCATATAGCTCGCCGTCCTCCAGCACCACCGGCAGACCCGCGCCCGTCGCTGTCGATTCGGCGGCGAGACGACGCACCACGCGTTGAATGCCGCTGACGAAATCGCAGGCGATCGTATTGGTCATATCGATGAGCAGACGCTCGCCCGGCTGCGCCACGCGATGCTTGCGAATGTCGCCGCCCTGCGGCGGCGCAGCGTCGCGTCGAACGGGAGGCGCCGGACGTCCTCGGCGTGCGAGGCGCTCTTTGAAAGCTGCGAGCCGTCGCGAGAGGCAATTGTCGCGCTCGCGCTGCAATCCGGCGACGCTCGCCTCGAGTTCGCCGATCTCCTTGTGCAATTGGCAAGCGATGTACGAATTTATGGTGCGGGCGTTCATGACGGGCGCTTTCGTTGCGGCGCCGACGAGCCGGCGAATGGGCGTGCGGGCGCAGAAATCCCACGCGAGCAACTTACGCGAACGAAAACCATTTGCGCGGCGCGCGCTCGAGACCGATGCGCTGCAGCGCCGCGCGCGCCGCCGCGGGCCAATCGGATGCAGAGAACCCACAGTCGAATGTCGAATAGAATATCCGTCCGCCGTTCGGAAGCGCATGAAAATCATGCGCCTTGGCGCGACGGAAGCGCTCGGCCTCGCAGCCGAAGGCGCGCAGCGTCTCCGCCTGAGTCGAATGAGCGGCCATCATCGCCGCCTTCATGCGCCGATCGGGCGACGTCAGCTCGAGAACGACATCGTCCTCTCCGTCGCAGAAGCGCTGCGTCGCCAGAGACACGCCATCGTCCGCGAGATGATAGAAGGGCATTTCGATGATCTTTGGCCCGTGCGCGCCGAGCAGACGCGCGGCGGCCGCGACGCAAAAGGCGACACCGTCATGATCCGGATGCCCGCCTTCATACGCATGCGTGAGCACGACGCGAATGTCGAGACTCTCGAAAATCGAAGCGAGTCGACGCGCGATCGGCGCGAGCGACGCGCAGACGTCCTGATCGGCGACGCCGAGCGCAATGATGCGGCTGGCGTCGACGCCAGCCGCCGCGAGCGCGGCGCGCAGCTCCCGTGATCGCGCCGCGCCATATTCCACCGATGACGCGAAGCCGGCGCGCGCCGCGTCCACGCCGTTGCGCGGCGCGCCATCCGTGGCCAGGATGATCGATGCGCCTGCGAGTCGCGACAGGCTCGCGCCGCAGCCGATCGTCTCGTCGTCAGGATGCGCGATGACGATCGCGACCTCATGCGCGTCGATCTTCGCTGGGGACAGGGTTTCGGCGAGCTTGCGCAGAAGCCGGTCGGCGTCGCCCGCTCTGGGCTCCGGGTCGGTCGTCAGGACGGGCGCGGCGCAGCTCGGCATCGAAGATTGCTCCGAATCAATGTCTCCCCGCCGCGCGGCGCCTGCGCCGCCAGAGATGAGAAAAATAAATCTTAGTTAATATTCACGATCCAGCCGCAGGCAGAAATAAGGGAAACTCCGCAAGCCTCGGCAAATGCGAAAATCCCCTGGGGATAATAACAGCGCGCCTATCGCGAAGGAGCGAGACCCGCGATCCGAAGCTGCTCGTGATGAGCGTCGCCGCGAGGAGGCGGCGACGCGCTGTCGTCGCGAAGGCGCGCCGTCACAGCCCGCGCGGATTGCCGGCGGCGATGGTCGAATAGGACGTCTCGCCGTCCTGCGTCCAGCTGAGCCTCGCGCCGCTGAGGCCGACATGCGAGCAATCCCAGGCGCTCGCCTTGCCATTGTCCTCCTCATAGCTCACGCACATGCGGTTCTTGAAAATCTGCCAATTGCCTTTGTATCTGCCTTCGTGATTGACGCCGACGATATGTCCGTCGGGCGCGAAATATTCGACATAGGCCTGCCCCTTCTCTTCGCCGGAGACCGTGTTGCCGGCGAAGGCGCTTCTTATTTCCGCGTCATTCGCGAGAGGCTGCGCTCCGACCGCGCAGGGCGTGAGGATGATGCCGGCCAGGAGGGCGGCTAAGGCGATACGCATGAGATTTCTCCACGATTGCGATGATGCACGAATCGGCGCCGCAATCGCCTCGGGCGCCGGAACGAGGTCGCCGAAAACGGCTCGGCGTCGGCAGGGCGGCGTCGGTTCCTAGCTCCGACGCGCTTCGTCCTCGGTCGGCGGCGTCGAGACGAGCGCGCGCGAACGAAGATTCTGTACAAATACGCATGGTCCGCGCCGGTTTGTGCGGAGTGTCAAGAGCCTGCGCGGCGCGTATGCTCGGCTCTCGATGTGGCGTGTTCTTCAATCCAGTTTCGTTCGAGCCCTTCGGAGAGACCATCGTGAAGCGCATTTGCCGCGGGGCATTGCCGTTCTGCGCCTGCATGGCGAGCCTCGGCGTGAACGCCGCCGATTCCCTCCTGCCGCCGCCGCCTGCGCCGGCCATTCCCCCCACGATCGAGATCACCTCCTATTCGACGGCGACGACCCGACGCATCTGGGATCAATATCTCGAAGGCACTTTCGCACTGCAGAGCAATCTCGAGGAATCGGGATTTCGCACGCGCCTCGGCCTCGGCTTCGGACGCTATGATTATCCGATCGCCGGGGAGGATGCGGATGTTCCCTTCAGCGACGTCGGCCTTCCGGGGATCAGGGAATTCGGCAAGGTCTCGGGTCGCTATCAGGAAGGCGCCTTTCTCTTCGGCTATGAATTCGTCACCGATCGCTACTCCGTGCTCGCCCTCATCGGCGGCGGCGTGGTGCATCAGGGCCTGTCGCAGCCGGATCCGGAAAACCCGGCGCGCGGCACACGATGGGGATTCAATGTCGCGCTGCAGGTCGACGCCAATCCGACCGATCAGACCATGTTCTATGGCTATGGCGCCTATAGCACGGCGTTCCAGACCAGCTATGTCGACGTCAGGCCCGGCTATCTCATCTTCGAGCATTTCAATCTCGGCAGCTTCTTCTCGGCGACGAACATCTATGTCGGACCGCAGGGCGTGCTGGAGACCAACGCCCGCGATTACATGTGGAAAGCGGGCGCGCATCTGACGATCTCCGAAATGGGTCCGTTCCATACGACCATCGCCGGCGGCTACGCCTATGATCAATACAACAAGTCCGGGGCCTATGGCCTCATCGAGACATCCGTGCGCTTTTGATGAAGCGCGGCGCCACGAGGCGCCGCGCCTCGAGCGCGTCAGCCGCCGATGCGAATCGCCAGAACGGTCGCGATCAGCTCCGCGAGGAGCAACGCCACGATCACCACCTCGAGCCCATGGCCGATCAGCGCATGCGCGCGATCCTTCGAGGCGTTCCTCGCCTCGATGAGACGCGTGTTGGCGAGTTCGTAATGGTCGATCGCGAATTGAATCGGCTCGTCGATCAGATCGAGCCGATCGTGCTGCGCGGCGGCGAGCGAGAGCTCGGCGTAGAGCCGCTTGGAAGATTCGACCAGCCGCGGATCGAGCTGCTCCAGCGCGCGCTCGACGCGCAGGCGCGACATCTGCATGCGCGTCGCACGCTCCGTCATCTCATTCACATGCGTCTGACGACTCTGGTCGCGGCGGGCGACGTCATGGGTGAGCGCCGCATCGGCGTCGATCACACGCCAATTGGCGGCGATCGCCGTATCCAACGCGGACAGCTCGCGCTCGGTCGCGGTGAAGCGAATGATCGCGTCGATGGCGTCGTTCACCTGCTCGGGATTGGCGTAGAGCAGAACGCGGCTGTCATGCCAGAACACGCGCACCGTGCGAATTCCCGCGCGCACCGGAAAACGGCGCAACGCGGTCGCCGCGTCATCGAGCCAGCTTTCCGCCTCGCGCTCGACATTCAGCGGATAATTGGCGCCGGGCGGCATCCAGATGAGATCGAGCGATCCGTCCTCCGCCGGAGCGCCCTGCGCGAGCGTCTCCTGCGCCTCGATCGGCTTCAGGACGACGGCGACATTGCGCGGCTCGCGCACGGCAATCGTCTCCTCGCCCTCCTCGCGTCGGTCGAAGAACAGGCGCCAGGCGCGCGCCGCCACGACCTTCTGCTCCTTCTGCGTCAATGCGTTCCCCATGATGCAACTCCAATCTCGTCTCGTGGAAAAGCTGTCTGTCATTGCGCGAAGACGTCAGGCGGCTCCTGGAGCCGCGAGCGCGATTCGCTCCATCGGAATCTCGGGGCTCGCATCGCTCGCGGCCGCGCCAGCCAAGGCCTCGCCGCGCTGATAGAAGCAGTAGAGAACCGATTCGGCGTCTTCGTACCAATGTCCGGCGCCGGCGCCGGCCTCGACCGCGCGCTTCCACACTTCGTCGAGCCGATGATCCATCAGCTCATGCGAAAAGCCGGCGGCGTAGAGCTTCTCCGACCAATCCCAGCGCGAGGCCAGCGTGCGCACGCCATGGAGGAGATCGTGGCGCTCGATCAGGTCGATCGGCAGATCGGTCGTCACTGCGCCGAGCAGAACGCCGCGCCGGCACACGCGAGAGAATTCAGCAATGGCGCGCGCGCCCTGCTGCGGCTCGAGGCGATCGAGGCCGGTTTCGACGAGGACCTCGAACGCGCCGTCCTGGAACGGCAGATCGGTCGGATCGCCCAATCGATTATAGCGTTCGAGCCCCGGCGCGGTTTCGGCGTGCAGCGCGGAATCGGGCTCCAGTCCATGCGCGTCGAAGCCGAGGGCGCGCAGCGCGGCGACCATGCGTCCGGACGCCGAGCCGATATGGAGAATCGAAGCGCCCTTCTCGACGCCGAAGGCGATGCGCAACATGTCGGCGACCGCGTCGGCGGGAAAGAATCGCTCCAGCGTCGCCTCGGTCGCAGCGCCCGCCGTCGAGCCGCTCTCGACGAGCGGCGCACGGCGCGACCACAATATGTCGGTGAGAATGATGTCGGTCGCCGCATCGGCCGAGTCGAGCACGCCGTTCAACGTCGCGTCGAACATGTAATCGCCGACCATCAGAATGCCGGGGAGCTTGCGTGGCTCGGGACGATGATTGACGGCGCGGCGCCGCGTCCTCAACCCGCCGGGGAGCGCATTGACCGACGCCATCCAGCGATGGACACGCCGATCGAGCAGCAGATCATGCGCCTGCGACAGTTGGGGCGGCAGCGCGTCGAGGCACAATCTCTCGATGCGCTCGTCTGCGACATTGGCGAGGCTCAAGGCGGCGTTGCCGGCGATGAGAAAGGCGAGCGCGCCGAGCTGGCCGAAGTCGTGGCGCGCGCTCTCGTCATAGACGCAGCAGCCGTCGAATGCGTCGAGCATGAACCAGTCGGCGGGAATATGCTCGCGCCAGAACGGACGCTCGAACAGCAGCGTCGCGCGCAGATAATGGCCGGGCCGATCGAAATAAGCGATGTGGCGGTCGATCGTTTCCTGCAGCAGCGTCGAGCGCCAATGAATCATCGACAGAGCGGTGAGCGGCAGGGCGAGCGCGACATAATCGAAAATCTGCGTCTCGACGAAGCCGTTGCAGTCGACCTCGAGCGCATAGGTTCCGTCGCCCAGCGGCTGCACCGAACGCACGATGGAGTTGAGGCGCAGCTCGGCGTCGAGATCGTCGACGAGGCGTTCGACGATCTGCTCATTGCCGCCGATCACCGAATAGATATCCATGTAGCCGTCAACGTCCATCAGCGCGTTCTTCAGAAAGGTGAGGCCGTTGGTCTGGTGCGGCGGCGCCGAGACGTCGCTATGCGCCATGGCGCGCACATAGCGGCGAGCGGTCTCGTCGCTTATCTCGCGCGTGAGCAGCGCCTCGGCCGAGATCTGCGACCAGGGATGCGCGTTGTCGACCTCTGCGACGGAGTGATAGAAGGCGTCGGGACCGAGCATTTCCGCGCATCTCGTGCGAAAGGCGACGACCTCGTCGCGCGTGCGCTCGGAAAAATTCTGCGCGAGATCGTCTGGCGACAGAATGATCTTGCGATCGATGACGCAGGGGCCGCCGGAGATATGCTTGATGCCGAGCCCGAGCTCGTCGACGATCAGCTGGCGCAGGGGATCGGGGCCGCGGCTCGAATAATCGTAGATTTCGGCGACGCCCGCCTCATATGGACCGACTCCGGGGAACTCGCGCGTGACGATCTTTCCGCCCGGCCGCTCGCTCGCCTCGAAGATCACGATCTCGCAGGCGTCGCCGGCCTTGTCGGCGAGATGACGGGCGGTGAACAATCCGCCGGGGCCGCCGCCGACGATGGCGACCCGCTTCTTATGCGACGAAGGCGTCGCAGCGGACTTCGGATCGAACTGCACATTCATTCGCAAATCTCCTATGCGTGGCTCCCGTGGCGCGGAGGCGCGCGCAGGCCTCGAGCGAGGAGATCGAACCTCGCGTCGATGGCGCAGGCGGCTTCAAAGACGCCTGCTCGGGCGCCTCGATGCCGAAATGATCCGCTCGTCCACAGTCGTATCGTCAGAAAAGGGACTCGGGCTGTGCTTCCATCATGCGAAAGGGAAACTGGCGTCCGGCCTCGACGCGGCAATCGGGGATACGCGAGCGCTCGATGAAGTGGTTAGCGATCGGTTGCACGGCGTATGGGAGCGATACGCGCTCATTATGTGTGGGGCGTCGCAACATTGCGTAGACTCACGCAGCGCGGCGGCGCGACCTGCGTAGAACCACGCAGCGCCAATGTGCGATTTGGATATTTTGTTGCCTATGGAGCCTTTGCAAATGACCGTCTCACATCCTTCCGCAAAGCCCCGCCTGCTCATCGCGACCGATGACGCCGCCGCCGGCGGCACGGCGCAGGTCGCCTATCAGATGGCCGCCGCCCTCGTCGGCGAATTCGACATCTCATTCGCCGGGCGACGCAACGCCGCGAACGCCTGCGCGCTCGACGAGCTCACGCGGCGAGGCGTCGCCTTCATCGCTCATGAGATCGATGAAGGCGCGCCCTGGCGCAATCCGTTGCAAAGCCTGCATGCGACCGATGCGGCGCTCGATCTCATCGCAGCGAGCGAGCCGGATCTTCTGCTCACATTCGACGCCGCCGAGCTCATCTCCTTCGCCGCGCTCAAAACAGCGGCGAGCCGCTGCGGCGTTCCCTTTGTCACGGTCGTCAATATTCTGCTCGAAAATATCGAGCAGCGCGTCGGCCCGACTTTTCATCGTCTCGTCGCCGGCCTCGCAGACGCGGAGGCGATCGTCTTCGCCTGCGAAGCGCATCGTCGGCGTTTCGCCTCGCTTTTTCCCGATCATCCGGCGCCGAGTCATGTCATTGTCAATTGTCGCCCGGACCGCTTCTTCGAACAGCGCGACCCGCTTGCGCGCGAGCGGCTGCGGCGCGAGCTGCACCTCCCGGCGGTTGCGTTCCTCTGCCTCACCACGGCGCGCATCGAGCCGCATAAGGGACAGGCGCTGATCGTCCGGGCGCTGGCGTCGCTGCGACGGCGCGGGCTCGGCGATAACGCGCGCCTCGTCTTCGCGGGCGGCGGGACGGAGCCGCATCTGCGCGCGCTTCGGCGCGAGATCGCGCGCCATGAATTGGAAGATCGCGTGCTGACGCTCGGGCCGCGCGCCGATGTCGTCGACCTGCTCGATGCGAGCGACATGTTCATTCTGCCTTCGAAGTCGGAAGCGACGTCATTGTCGGTCATCGAGGCGATGGCGAAAGGCGTTCCGGTCGTCGCCACCGGCGTCGACGGCCTTCTCGAGCTGATCGACGAGAGCTGCGCCATAATGCTGCCGCTCGCCGAGGAGGAAGCCGTTCCGGCGATCGCCGAGGCGATCGAGCGCTTGAGCCGCGACGAACCGCTGCGCTTACGGCTCGCCGAGGCGGGACGCGACCGGGCCGATGGCTTTCGCATCGAGCGGGCGGCGGCGCGCTATGCGTCGCTGCTGCGCGAGATCGTCGAGAGACGGCCGGGCAAAGCGGAGCGACGCTATGAGCGCTCGAGCATTGCGCGCGGCGACACGATCGATTTCGCCGATCCCGCTCGCGCCTGGAACGTGCTGCGGGAGGGCTGGTCGTTCAGCGAGGCCGAAGGCGTCTGGAGCAGCGGCGCCTCATCCTCGCTGCTGCTGCGCACCGACGCGCGCAAAGGCGAGATGTTGCGGATCGAATTCGAGCTCTCCGCCTTTCTGTCGCCGGCCTGCCCCGCCCAAGAGAGCTATGTCTTCGCCGATGACGAGCCGATCGCCTTCTGGCGCCTGGCGACGCCGGGATGGCAAAAGCGCAGCATCGAGGTCGAGGTCGCCGATGATTGCGGGCGCCTGCGGCTGCGCTTCGAGCATATGCGCGCTGCTGCGCCGGCGGCGCTCGGCGAAACGGACGATTCGCGCGTGCTGGCGCTGTTTCTGCGCCGGCTCTGCGTCGCCGAGGCGAAGGCGCAGTCCCGCGTCGCCTGAACCTTCAGCGGTCGCGCAGCGCGTTCAGCGTCTTGCGGCCGGCGCGCCCATCGGCGCGCATGCCGGCGCGGCCCTGAAAATCGGCGATCGCCTGCATGGTTCTGGTCCCGATGACGCCGTCGGGCTCGCCGACCTCATAGCCATGGCGCGACAGCAGCGCCTGCACCTCGCGGCGCTCGGCGCGAGAGAGGCCGGGATCGTCGGTCGGCCAGGCGCCCTGCACGCCGGGGCGCCCGCGCAGCCGGTCCGAGAGGATGGAGATCGCCAGAGCGTAGGATTCGGCCGCGTTGTAGGAATAGATCGCGTCGAAGTTGCGCGTCACCAGAAAGGCCGGGCCGTTGGGGCCGGCGGGTAGCAGCAGCGCGGCCGAGCCGTCGCCGAGCGGCTCGCCGTCGAGCCGGCTGACGCCGCGGCTCGCCCAAGCCGACATGGGCTGGCGGGCCGTTCGCCCGGAGGGGCCGGAATAATTGTCGGGAAGGCGGACTTCGAAGCCCCAGCGCAGGCCGGGCCGATAGCCGCTCTTATGCAGATAATTAGCGGTCGAGCCGAGCGAATCGGCGGCAGAGCTGGCGATGTTGCGGCGCCCGTCGCCGTCGAGGTCGACCGCCGTGCGCAGGAAGGTCGAGGGCATGAACTGGGTATGGCCGAAAGCTCCCGCCCAGGAGCCGTAGAACTCCTGCGGCGCAATATCTCCGGAGTCGAGAATCTTCAGCGCGGCGATGAGCTCGCCGCGGAAATAATCATTGCGGCGACGCGCCTCGCAGGCGAGCGTCGCCAGCGATTGCACCACGCTGCGCTTGCCGAAATTCTTGCCGAAATCCGATTCGACCCCCCAGACCGCGACCACGGTGGCCGGATCGACGCCATAGCGCTGCTCGGCGGCCTGCAGCGCAGCGCCATGCTGGCGCATCAGCGCCCGGCCTTCTTCCACTCGCTCGTCGTCGACGAGGCCGGCGAGATAGTCCCAGATCGGCGTCTTGAACTCGGGCTGCTTGTCCATGAAGCTCGGCGCGTCATTGGGCTCGAGCCCCGCCGTCGCGCTCTCGATCGTGCGCGCGGACACGCCCGCGGCGGCGGCCGCATGGCGCAGCCCCGCGAGGCAGGAGGCGAAATCGGCGCGGGCCGGCGCAGCGCAGAGCAGCGCGGCCGCGAGAGTGGTGAGGAGGCGTGACGTCTTCTTCATGCAGGAAATTTTAACCGCCGATGGTAAGCGGAAGGTTGGCGTCGCCCCCGAAGCCATGGTTCATTTTGACGCCGAGATCGGCTAATTTGTGGCGCAAGCCCGCTGGAAGTCGGGTCTCGACCGGCGAGGCGCGAAGGGCGCAGGCGACCGGACATCACGAGAGAGAGGACCCCCATGCTCCGCCGAATTCTCGCGTTGGCGCTCGTCGCCGCGCCTTTGACGCTCGACCATGCCTCGGCCATGTGCTGGTTCGGCTGCCCCGACCCGACCGAAGCGCATGCGCGCAAGATTTTCGAGAATCTTTTGAAGACCCGCTTCGACAAGCCCGGCAAGGTGCTCTCGTTCAAGCAGACCATGACCGAGCGTCTGGAAATGCATGCGACCGGCGAGAAGGGGTTCGAGCTGTTCTTCAACGCCTCGGTCGAATTCCCCGAAGGCGCCAATCTCGAATGCAAGCCGGACGACGCCGGGACATTTCCGGAAGGCTGCTCGCCGAGCAAATTCTATGTGACGGCGCCGCGCAGCAGCGACCCGAAGGGCAAGCAATATGTCGCCCCGGGCTCGACCATCGCCTTCGACGAGGAATATCGCTTCTATGCCGAGGGCGACGGCTGGAAGGGCCCGGACGGCAACGTCTATACGAAATGATCGGGGCGCCACCTTCTCCCGCTTTGCTGGAGAAGGTGGCCCTGCGAAGCGGGGTCGGATGAGGGTCCGAGCCGATGAGGCGATCTCGATGAAGGCGGCACGACCGAACGCCCCTTCCGGAAGCGCCCTCATCCGACCCGACTTCGTCGGGCCGCCTTCTCCCGCGTCGCGGAAGAAGGAGCGCAGCTTCCCGGCTTCGCCTCTTTTTAGGCAATCATCGCGCGGGCGGCGCCGCGCTCGTCGCCAAGAGTTTCCAGCGCCTTGGCGACAATGGCGCGGGCGTCGAGGCTCGCCTTGGCCAGCATGATGTCCTGCTTGTCGTGGTCGATGTAGATATCCGGCAGGATCATGCTGCGGAACTTGAACGCGCCGCGCGTCCCGTCGAGCGCGCCCTCCTCCGAAAGGAACTGGAACGCCTGCGCGCCGAAGCCGCCGATCGAGCCCTCCTCGATCGTGATCAGCACCTCATGTTCGGCGGCGAGCCGGCGCAGCAGGTCGCGATCGATCGGCTTGGCGAAGCGCGCATCAGCCACGGTGACCGAAACTCCGCGAGCGGTGAGCTCCTGCGCCGCGGTCAACGCCTCCGCGAGCCGCGTGCCGAGCGACAGCAGCGCCACCTGCGAGCCCTCGCGCAGGATGCGGCCGCGGCCGATCTCCAGCGGCTCGCCACGCTGCGGCAGATCGAGGCCGACGCCCTCGCCGCGCGGATAGCGGAAGGCGATCGGCCCTTCGTCATATTGCACGGCGGTCGCGACCATATGGACGAGCTCCGCCTCATCGGCCGCCGCCATGATCACCATGCCGGGAATGCAGCCGAGATAAGCGACGTCGAACGCCCCCGCATGGGTCGGGCCGTCGGCGCCGACGAGGCCGGCGCGGTCGATGGCGAAGCGCACCGGCAGGTGCTGGATCGCGACATCATGCACCACCTGATCATAGGCGCGCTGCAGAAAGGTCGAATAGAGCGCGCAGAAGGGCTTGTAGCCCTCACAGGCGAGGCCGGCGGCGAAGGTGACAGCGTGCTGCTCGGCGATCGCGACATCGAAGGTACGATCGGGAAAGGCTTTCTCGAACAGATCGAGACCGGTTCCGCCCGGCATGGCCGCGGTGATGGCGACGATCTTGTCGTCGCGCTCGGCCTCGGCGACGAGGCTCTTGGCGAAGACGCTCGTATAGGACGGCGCATTGGCCTTCGGCTTGTCCTGCGCGCCGGTCAAGACGTCGAAACGGTTGACGCCGTGATAACGATCCGCCGCCGCCTCGGCCGGGCCATAGCCCTTGCCCTTCTGCGTCACCACATGGACCAGCACCGGCCCGTCGTCCTTGTCGCGGACATTGGTGAGCACCGGCAGCAGATGCTCGAGATTATGCCCGTCGATCGGCCCGACATAATAGAAGCCGAGCTCCTCGAACATGGTGCCGCCGCCGGTGATGAAGCTGCGCGAGAACTCCTCGGCCTTGCGCGCCTTGTCATAGAGGAAGTGCGGCAGATGGCGGGCGAGCTGCTTGGCGGTCTCGCGCAGCGTGCGATAGGCGCCGCCGGAGACGAGACGGGCGAGATAGGCGGACATCGCCCCGGTCGGCGGGGCGATCGACATGTCATTGTCGTTGAGGATGACGATGAGGCGCGAATCGAGCGCGCCGGCGTTGTTCATCGCCTCATAGGCCATGCCGGCCGAGAGCGCGCTGTCGCCGATCACCGCCACCACATGATTATTGCCGCCGGAAAGGTCGCGGCCGATCGCCATGCCGAGGCCGGCGGAAATGGAGGTGGAGGAATGGCCGGCGCCGAAGGCGTCATATTCGCTCTCGGCGCGCTTGCTGAAGCCGGAGAGCCCCCCGCCCTGGCGCAGCGAGCGGATGCGGTCGCGGCGGCCCGTCAGAATCTTATGCGGATAGGTCTGATGGCCGACATCCCAGATGATGCGGTCATTGGGCGTGTCGAACACATAATGCAGCGCCACGGTCAGCTCGACGACGCCGAGCCCCGCGCCGAGATGCCCGCCGGTGACGGAGACGGCGTCGATGGTCTCGCGACGCAATTCGTCGGCGATCTGCGGCAGCTGGCTCGGATGGAGCTTGCGCAGATCCTGCGGCGTGTCGATCCTGTCGAGCAGGGGGGTCTTCGATGTCGTCAAAGCGCCAACTCTGTTCTGGACGGGCCGAGAGCTTCGACCGCAAGTCGTCTCATCAAGTCGTCTCATATAGCGGGTCTGGCGAAGCCGGCAAATGCCGGACCTCGGCAGTTTCATCCTGGCACGGATGGCCGGGCCGGCGCAACCGCTCGCGGCGCGCAGATTGTTCTCTTTTCTGGAATATCGATCGTAACCTTTTTCGTGAAAGAGTGCCCGCGGTCCGATCCGCCGGCGCCCTCCGCCCCCGGTCTGGCCCTCGTCTTGAAGCCGATCCCGGCGACCGCGGCGACATGTTTCGCTTTGGCGGCCGGCTGGACGAAAGCGAGACCATTGTGAGGGAAGCCATGGCGACAGCGCCGTTTTGGATCAGCAGACCGAGTTTCTCCCGCGCCAGCGTCGCGATCGGCCGACCCGCCGCCAGCCTGCGCGTCGTCGCCGGAGTCGAGGCCACGCCGCGCGACGTCGCGGCCGAGGCGCGCGGCGTCGTCGTCGAGGCGCTCGACGCCGAGCAGATGGCCGCCTTCACTCGGGACTGGGCCGATCTCGTCGCCCGCGCCGTCGAGCCCAACGGCTTTCTCGAGCCCGGCTTCGCGCTGGAGCTGGCGCGGCATTTTCCCGCGCGCTTTCGTCCGTCCTTCGTCGCCGTGTGGAAGCGCGGCGCCGCTGCGCGGCGTCTCATCGCGCTGTTTCCGATCGTCCCGCCGAGCTTCGCGCTCGGCGGCGCAGTGACCCGCGGCTGGCTGCACAAGCAGGCGGCGCTGGCCACCCCCCTGCTCGATCGCGACGATGTCGACGAGGCGGCGACGGCGCTCGTCGGTTTTCTCGCCTCATATGCGCCGGGCGGCGGCGCGCTGCTGTTTCCGACGCTGCCGATCTCCGGGCCCGCCTTCGCCGCTTTGACGCGCGCGGCGCAGGCGACCGGCCGCGGCTGGCGCGTCACCGATCCGCGTGAGCGCGCGCTGCTGCAGCCGGGCGGCGATCCGCGCGAGCTATGGACCCGCAACGGCTCCGGCAAGGCGCTGAGCGAGCTGCGCCGCCGCCGCCGCCGGCTCGAGGAGGCCGGCGCGCTGACCCATAAAATCTATTCCGAGCCGGCCGAGATCGGCGGCGCCGCCGAGGCCTTTCTCGCGCTCGAGGCGAGCGGCTGGAAGGCGACGCGCGGCGCGCTGCTCGGCCATCCCTCGCTCGCGACCTTTATGCGCAGCGCCACGCGGCTGCTGGCGCGCGAGGGCAAGTGCAAGATCCACAGCCTCGAGCTCGATGGAAAGCCGATCGCCATGGGCGTCGTCATCGAGAGCGGCGGCCGCGCCTATTTCTGGAAGATCGCCTATGACGAGTCATTGCGCGCGCAGGCGCCCGGCGTGCAGCTCGTCTATGCGCTGACCGAGACGCAGACGCGGCGCGCCGAGATCGACACGACCGATTCCTGCGCCATTCCCGGCCATGCGATGATCGAACGCTCCTGGCCCGAACGGCTCACCGTCTGCGATTTGATGATCCAGGCCAATCCGCACGCCCCTTCGCGCTTCGCCGCCGCCTGCGCCGGCGAGAAGCTGCGCCGACGCCTGCGCGCGAGCGCCAAGACGGCGTTCTATCGCGTGATGAAGCGCAAGGAGCGCTGAAGGACGAAGCATTTCGGCCGGCGACGCGTTATCCTGCTTTCCCCGGGGAGATCGGCGATGATCCGGGTCGGCGTCGGCGGCTGGAGCTTCGAGCCATGGCGAGGGGTCTTCTATCCCGAAGACCTGCCGCATGCGCAGGAGCTCGCTTTTGCGAGCCGCCAGGTGACGGCGATCGAGATCAACTCGACCTTCTATCGCACGCAATCGCACGCGAGCTTCGCCAAATGGCGCGAGACGGCGCCGGAGGATTTCATCTTCGCGGTAAAGGCGCATCGCGCCATCGTCTCGGCCCGCTGGCTCGCGGAAGCGGGCGAGAAGATCGAGCATTTCCTCGAGAGCGGGGTCATGGAGCTCGGCGACAAGCTCGGGCCCCTGCTCTGGCAATTGCCGCCGCACAAGGCTTTCGACGCCGAAGAGATCGGCGCCTTTCTGAAGCTGCTGCCGAAGCGCAAGAGCGGCCGGCCGCTGCGCCACGCGCTGGAGATTCGCCACGAGAGCTTTCTCGACGCGCAATTCGTCGCGCTGCTGCGCGAGGAGAATGTCGCCGCGGTCTTCGTCGACGGCGAGGACCATCCGGCGATCGCCGATGCGACGGCGGATTTCGTCTACGCCCGCCTGCGCCGCACGCGCGAAGATTGCGCGACCGGCTATGAGCCGGAGCCGCTGGCGCTCTGGGAGAAGCGGGTGCGGAGCTGGGAGAGCGGCGAGACGCCGGCCGACCTTCCTCTGCTGGCGGAGCCGGCCGCGCGGCGAGCGCGCGACGTCTTCGTCTTCATGATCGACGGCGCCAAGGTGCGGGCGCCGGCCGCGGCGATGGCGCTGATCGCGCGGCTCGGCCGCGGTTAGAAATGGACGACACGCGCCTCGATGTCGCGTTCGAGGCCGCTGCGAGCGACACGGATAAGCTTGAACTGGCCGGGAGCGCCGCGCAGCGCCGCCAGGACGGCCTCACGCGGCGCGCCGCGAATCGCCGTCCCGTCGATGGCGATAATCTCGTCTCCGACCGTCGCGTCCGGGACGCTCGCGAGGCCGCCCTTTCGTACAATTTTGCCTACGAAATAGCTCCCCGCCTCATAGACGAGAGTGAGGCCGACGACATCGAGTTCACGCGCGTCCGGCTCGGAGGCTTTTCGCCAATAGGACATGGCGCGGGGAAAGTCGAAGGTTACACGATAGTTTTTCATCACATTGGCGCCCAGCCACCCCGCGACCCTTTCTCCTGCATTTTCTTGCCATATGTCCCAAAAGGCTTCTCCGAAGATCATATCGGCGAAGGGTGACAACGACGGTCCCGACCCCATCATGCCGATGTCGTGCAACCGCAATGACCCGATCGTCATCTCGGGGATGCGTAGCACGAGTCCATCTTTCTCGAATGGAAGATCGAGCATGTTGTAATTCGCCGGCCCGACGGCGCCCTCCGCGCGCAGCCATTCCGGATGGCGCGCGGCCCAAGAGGACGCGAGCGCGCCACGCGTCCAGCTGTAGGGGCTGCCCGCGTCGATGACGAATGCATGCGTCGCGCCGTCGATCTGCGCGTCGACGAGCGCGAGGCCGGTGCGCCGGTCGACGCGGATCGGCACGGCCACTCCCTCCGCGGGGAGAGCGCCCGAGGCGGCGAAGACGAGCCGTCGAGCAGGATAGTCGAGCACGATCGCGCCTTTCGACAGCGCGCCCGACTGCAGGACCATATCCACGCGGCGGGCGGGGAAGAAAGGCCCGAATTGGCGTTCGCCCTCTGCGCGCTCCGGCTCGCTGCGCACCGCGGCGGCGGCGATCTCGAAGCGTCGGCCGCCGATGCGCAAGCGCAGCGGACGGCCGCCGGCGATCTCCATCTCATCATAAACGCCGCGCCTCAACACCGGCGGCGCTTGCCCCATATTGAGCAGAGCGAGACAGCGTCGCCATTGTCCATCGGGCGCCTCGGCTTCGATCTCAACGAGAATTTGATCGCCGTCGAGGAGCATCGGCGTGCTCGCCGTGGCGCCTTCCGCGGTGGCCTGTCCATCCATGTCGGCGACGCCTGCGATCATCGAGCAAGCGGAGAGCGCGCAAGCGAACGCCATCGCAATGAAACATCGAATCATGACTTTGCTCGTGCTTTGAAAAAAATCTCATCCTGTCTCGGCGACAGCGTCGCCGGCCTCCTCCGGCTCATATTCCATGAGATCGCCGGGCTGGCAGTCGAGCTCGCGGCAAATCGCGGAGAGTGTCGAGAAACGAACGCCATTCACCTTGCCGGATTTCAGCAGCGAGAGATTCGCCTCGGTGACGCCGATCGCTCGCGCGAGCGTCTTGGAGCGCATGCGGCGCTTGGCCAGCATCACATCGAGTCGCATGACGATCGGCATTCAGACGAATCCGTCCCGCTCGGCCTCGATCTCATGCGCGCACCGCATCACATCGGCGATGACGAAGACGAGCGCGCCGAGAACCGCCGCCTGAATTTCGAAGAGGTGAAACCACGTCGGATCGTTCGCGACGCCCGCGAGGAGCGCTATGCGGTTGGCGCAAAAGGGCGCCAGCGCATAGGCAACGAGCCCGAGACCCACATGCTTCAAGCAATGCGCATTTCGGGGAGCGAAGACGACGCCTCGCGCATAGAGGCCGAACAGCTGGCGCAAGCGCAGGAAAATATAGGCGACGGGAGCGACGAGCAGCAGCAGAGCTCCAGCGCCGACGAGCCGCTGCATCGGACAAAAAGCCGAAAGCGCGACGAGGCCCGCCGCCGTATTCGGCCTGCGTCCGAACCCGACGCCGCCGGGCCCGAAGGCGATATCCTCGCCCTGATAGAACAGGACGACGCCGACCAACACGATCGCGAACAGCAATGCGAGCGAAAGCAGCAGCGTGAACAGCGCCGATAAGAGAGCGCCGCTACGCCGAATACGTCCCCGCAAGGGCAGCTCGGGAGCGGGAACTTCCGGCGGAAGGAGCGGGACGACATTCGACATGCAGGCCAACCTAAAATTATCGATATACGATAATAAAACAAAATTTTGCGATAACCACAAGAGCAAACCCGCGCCATTCGTCAATCGAGGAGAGGAGGCAGGAGGGGAGCGATCCGATTCTCAGCGCGAAGAGGGTCGCGTCGGACTTGCGTAGCGAGCGCAGCGATGATTTCAGAGGCCTCGCGTCGCTCGAGCAGGAGCTCGGCTGGTGCATCCTTCGAGGCCAATCCGCACGCGCCATCCCGCTTCTCCGCCGCCTGCGCCGGCGAGAAGCTGCGCCGGCGCAGGCGCGCGAGCGCCAAGACGGCGCCGTATCGGGTGCTGCGCCGCAAGGCGCGCTGAGCGGGCGAGGCAATTCGGCCTTCACCGAGTAAACGAAGCATCGAGATAAATTTCCGACCTTCTCGAATCGGAAATTGATGTGGCCGAGCCGGGCGGCGGCGGCCGGAGCGTCGAGCAAGCGGCCGTCCAATGACGATCGAGATCAACTCGAACGACGTGCGCATGTCCGGGAGAGCAGCGAGACCGACGCCGCTAGATAGTGATTGCTCGGGCGTCGGAAGCAGCCTTCAGAAATCACGTCACGGGACGAGAGCCAGGGACACGTCGTCGAGGCCATTTTGAGTATCATAACCGGGATCCGCGTTGATGAAACTGATCGTCGTCGAACTCGCGGTCGCCGTGAACGTCGCCGTGAACCCCTGCCATTTTTGCGTGTTCGATCCACTCCCGCCGATAGCCAGCACAGATGTCAGAAGCTGACCATTGGCAAACACGTTCACTGTGCTGCTCGTCCCGAATATTCCATTCGGATTGTAGATATTTCCCACCCAGAAGGCGAGCCGGTATTGCGAGCCCACCGTCGTCGCTACCGTTTGCCTGACGCCGGTCGGTGTATTGGACGTTCCGGTAAGATCGAGCCATTGATGGCCGCCATGCGCGGGGAAGACGAAGCTATTCTGGGTGAACGTTGTGCTCGTGAGCGCAACATTGCCGCTGTCGCCAGTCACTGTCCAACCGTAAAAAGCCTGACCGACGCTGAACAGGGAATAGGTCCCTGCTGCGACGACCGGAGCTTCGAATCCGCCGTTCACGATCAAGTTGGCCGCTTGCGCCGACGTCGCCGCACCGCCGATGAACGCCCCGACAAAAACCACTCGAGCTATTCGCATTTACCGCTCCATAGAATAAGCGTTGCCGGAAATGCCAGAGTGGCTCCGGAAACCAATTTTAACTATAATCGTTATATAATAATGTGTCACTTTCATTCGTTCGCAGGCCGCGCGAGGCCATTGGGCTTTTTCACCGCTTCGAGGTCCGGACCTTCTGAAACGCGCTGGAGGGAGAGGAGAGACGAACGGGGGACGCCGCCCCATCGTTCACAGCTCACCATTCAGACAAGAGAACCGCTTTTTACGACAATCGAGTGAAATCGATAAAAGCAAAAGTCCTGGCTGCGCGACGCTTGCGCCGGGTGCATCGAAAACGTCCCGAGATGGCGATCAGCGCCCCGCAGCATTCGACGCGGCTGTCCGGCGCGCTATATTTGAGCGTCTCGGCGAAGGAGCGGCCATCATGGCGGAGCATTGGTTCATTTCTGGCGCGAATCGGGGCATTGGCCATGGGCTCGCGACGCTGGTGGCGGAGCGCGGCGACGACGTAACCGCCTCTGTGCGAAGCGAGAAAGCGCGCGAGGCGCTTCAGCGCGACGTGGCTCGCCATCGCGCCCGCTTCGCGATCGTGAGCTTTGACACCCGCGACGAGGACGCCATCCGCGCCGCGGCGAAAACCGTCGAGGAGCCGATCGACGTGCTCGTCTGCAACGCCGGCGCCTATGGGCCGCAGAGCCAGTCGACGCTCGACATGGATTTTCGTGGCGCGCTCGATCTCTTCGACGTCAACACGCTCGGTCCACTGCGCGTCGTCCAGGCCTTGCTTCCCCATCTGCGGCGCGCGGAAAAGCCGCGCATCGTGCTGATCTCCAGCGGCCTCGGCTCCACGAAGACGGCGGGCTCCACCAATATCGCCTATCGCGCCGCCAAAGCGGCGCTGAACAAGATCGCGCAGGGACTGGCGCATGATCTCGAGCGGGACGGGATCATCGTCGTCGCGCTCAATCCGGGCTGGGTGCGCACCGATATGGGCGGCAGGAACGCCGAACTCTCGGTCGAAGAGAGCGCGAGCGGGATCGTCGCGACCATCGACGCGCTGACGCCGGGCGACAGCGGGCGCTTCGTCGATTATCGCGGCGAGGACACGCCCTGGTGAGGCGCTCCGGCAGTCTTTCGTTGCGGAAAGCGCTCTAGAGCGCTTTCCGATCGAACGGAATCGTTCGATCGATCAGAATTCGCTCAAACGAAACAATGCTAGGGCGTTAACCGATCCAATCGGATCGGTTAACGCCCTAGCGCAGCGGCGCCAGCGTATCGGTCATCTGGCCGCCGAGCTGCTCCAGCCGATCGCTCAGATTGTCGCGCGCGCGGGGATCGACGACCGCGAAAGGCGCGGTGACCGCGGCGCCCGCCGCCGTGCCCACCGCCGAGACGGCGCCGGTCGCCATCTGCCCGACGCTCTCGCCGACGCCCGCCTTCCCATCGGCGAGCTGCTGGCCGGCGGCGAGGCGGCGGCCGATGGCGCGCACCACCTCCGGCGATTGCGCGAATGTGCCATGGCCGAGCGGATCGCTCGACGCCACATCGGCGAGATCGACGACGAAGATGCGGCGCTCGGCGAGCAGCGAGCGATAGGGCTCGACATCCGGGTCGATGCCGCCGAGCCGGACCTTGTCGCCCCAGACATGGCGCGAGGCGGCGAGCGCCTCGTCATTGCGCGAGACGAACAGCGAGAACAGCGCGCGGCGCTCGCCGATCTCGGCGATCTGCCGCGTGAACACGTCGAAATCGACGTCCGGCGCGGCCAGCATCACATTCTTGATCTTGCCCGGAAGGCCCTTGTCGCGGATCGCCATCTGCCGCAACGCTTCGAGCGTGACCCAATTGCCCATCGAATGCGCCAGGATGGAGATCTCGCCGACCGCAGGATCGCGGGCGAGGCCGCGCAGCACCGCCTCCAGCGCGTCGCGCGAATAGCTGGCGCTCTCACGATCATAGCCGTAATCGACGAGGCGTCCGCGCGAGGGCCAGGTGAACAGCACCGGCAGCGCCTTCGTCCCCGAATCATGGACGATCTGCGCGAAGCGATAGACCGCCTCGGCGAACAGCGTGTTGAAGCCATGGACGAAGACCAGCGCCTGCCGCTTGGGCGCGCTGGCGATGCGGCGGTCGAAAGCGCGCATCGCCTCCTCGCGCGTCAGCGGCGCGGCGCGCAGCGTGACGAAGTCGCGATAGGGATCGGCGGGCAGAGCCTCGGGCCATTGCACCTCGCCGATCCGGCGCGCCGCATCGGGCGGAATAGAGACGGCGACATCGGCGAAGGCGAGCCCCGCGCCGCGCTCGCCGGTGAAGAGATCCCCGGGCGCCGCGCCCTGCGCGCTGCGCGTCGTCGCGACGAGCATCTCGACCCGGCTGACGCCCGGCGCCTGCGGCTGCGCGATCAGCACGCCATGCGGACGGTCGGCGCAGGCGGCGAGCGCCACGAAGGCGGCGAAAAGCGGCAAAATATGGCGACAGCGCAAATCCGTCCCCGATCGGCGAAGCTTTCGACGCTGTTGATAGACCGGCGCCGCCCGCGAGTCGATCCACGTCGCGGGCGTCGCACAATTTAATGGCGCCGTTTGCGGACAATTGAGGCGCGGAGGCGCCCGATCCTAAACACATCCGTAACCCCGACGGCCGAAATTCATGTCGATTTTCCGACAATCGCTGGAGCCTCAAACGAATGGCGCAGAGCTTTCGCGCGAAGCTTCCTTCGCCCATGCCGACGACCGCCGCTCTTCTCGCGACGTCGACGCCGATTCTCGTCGGCGTGACGACGGGAAGCCCCGCGCTCGCTTGCGCATCCGCGCTCGTCGCCGCGCTGGCCGCCGCCGCCTACATCGAGCGCCGGCTGTCGCCGCATATGGAGGCGATGGAGAGGATCGCGGGCGGCGACCGCTACGCCGCTCTGCCCGGCGCGAGCGACCGCCTCTCCGCGCGCCTGCGCGACGTCGCCGAGCGGATGCGCGACGCGCTGGTTTCGGCCGACGCTGTGGCGGTCGCGCAGCGCAGCCGCGAGGCGGAGCTCGAGATCCGCAACGCCGGACAAGCTTTCTTCGCGGGCCGCTTCCGCGAAAGGGCGGAAGCGGCCGTGTCGGCCTTCGACGCCGCCAGCGCGGCGATCCGGGCGAGCGCGGACGATCTGCATGCCTGCAACGCGGAGGCGCGACGGCGGGCGGCGGCGGCGAGCGCGGCGGCGCGGGCCGCGGCCAGCGACATGGACAGCCTCGCCGGGGCGGCGCGCGCGGCGATCGACCTCCTCGCCGGATCGGCGCGGCAGGTCGCCGAGGCGCGCGGCGCCGCCGATCGCACCGCGCGGGAGCTGGCGCGCGCCGACCGCACCGTGCGCAGCCTCGCCGAGGCGGCGGGACATATCGGCGAGGTGAGCCGGCTCATTCAGGCGATCGCTGCGCAAACCTCGATGCTGGCGCTGAACGCGACCATTGAGGCGGCGCGCGCCGGCGAATCGGGACGCGGCTTCGCGGTCGTCGCCGGCGAGGTGAAGACGCTCTCCAATCAGGCCGCCGCCGCCGCATCCGACATCGAGGCGCAGATCAGCGCCATCCGCCGCGTGGTGGAGGAGACGGTCGGGGCGATCGCCGCGGTTTCTTCGAGCGTCGAGGACATGGCGCGGCTCGATCTCGGCCTCGCCGACACGCTCGATCGCGAGGCCGGCGAGCTCGACCGCATCGGCGCCCGCGCCGCGCTGGTCGCGCATGAGGTGAGCGCGGCGCTCCCCGATATGAGCGGCGTCGTCGCCGAGGTCGATTCGGCCGGGCGCGCAACGCTGACAATGGCGGAGAGCCTGCTCGACCGCTCGACCGTGCTCGCCGAGGCGGTCGGCCGCTTCTTCCGCGACATGAACGGCGGGGCGATCCGCGTCGGCGTCCTGCATTCCCTCTCCGGCACCATGACGAGCAGCGAGCGGCCGCTGCAGGAGCTGCTGGTGATGCTGATCGAGCAGCGCAACGCCAATGGCGGTCTGCTCGGCCGGCCCATCGAGGCGGTGATCATGGACCCGCGCTCGGTTCCGAGCCTCTACGCCGAGCAGGCGCGCGCGCTGCTCGAGGACCGCAAGGTCGACGCCATCTTCGGCTGCTGGACCTCGGCCTCGCGCAAGGAGACGCTGCCCGTGCTGGAGCGGCTCGGCGGCCTCTTGTTCTATCCGAGCCAATATGAGGGCGAGGAGCGCTCGCCCAATATCGTCTACGCCGGCGGCACGCCGAGCCAGACGGCGATTCCGGCGATCGACTTCCTGCGCACGCGCGGCGCAAGGCGGTTCGTCCTCGTCGGCGGCGACGACGTCTATCCGCGCGTCACCCATGCGATCTTGCGCGCCTACCTGTCGGCGCGCGGAATCGGCGGCGGCGACGTGCTCGAGCGCTATGCGCCACGCGGCCGCGAGGATTGGGACGCCATCGGCGAGGAAATTCGCGGCTTCTGCGCTCGTCCCGGCGCGGCGATCGTCTCGACCGTGAGCGGCGACGCCAATCTGCGCTTCTTCTCCGAGCTGGCGCGGCGCGGACGCGGACGCGCCACGACGCCGATCTTGTCGCTGTCGATCGGCGAGGCCGAGCTGCCGGCGCTCGCCCATTGCGGCGTCGACGGCGTTCATGTCGCCTGGAACTATCTCCATGCGATCGACGGCGAGGCCAACCGCCGCTTCATCGACGATTGGCGGCGCTTCAAAAGCGCGCCGGACGCCATGACCAATGACGCGATGGAGGCGACCTGGCTCGGCTTCAACCTGTGGAGCGCCGCCGTCGCCGCCGCCGGCTCATCGCAAGCGGAGAAGGTGCGCGCCACGCTCGGCGGATTGAGGCTCGAGGCGCCGAGCGGCTTCACCGTGCGCGTGGACGAGGAGACGCATCATCTCTTCAAGCCGGCTTTCGTCGGCCGCATCGATCAGGGGCGCATTCTGCCGGTCTGGACCAGCGCCGGGCTCATCGCGCCCGAGCCCTGGAGCCCCTGGCTGGCGCAGCGCGGAAACGCTCCTGGCGCGCGCCGAGCCGTCGCGTCCTGAACCCGACGCGGCTGAAAGCGCCAGGGCTCCGAATTCGGATCACGAGCAACGCTATTTCAGCGTCTTGGCCGCGCTTGTCGCCGCCATCCACGCCGTGACGACTTGCAAGGGCTGACCGGGAATCGAAGCCTCGCCCGCAGCACGATATTTACATATTGAATTGGTATACTATGCTGCGTGAGCGTTGACCCATCGCAGGTGCGACTGGAAAACTGCGCAGCGCCCCCACGCGGGCCGGAGAGTAATTACATGCAAAGAGTAGGGTTTATGCTGATTGCAGCGCTGACCGCGACGATCGCCGGCGCGGTCGCCGAACCCGGAGCCGCGCCGGACAGGGCCTTCATCTACACGGCCCCGGAGGACATCGCCTTCAAGAGCCCGTTCGGCGTCGGGCCCGACCAGGCGGTGCTCTACGGCGATCCGTCGAAGCCGGGCACATATGTGGTGCGCGTGCGCTTTCCGCCCGGCGCGCATTCCAATCCGCATTTCCATTCCAAGGATCGCCACGCGACCGTGCTGAAGGGCGTGTGGTGGAACGGCGTCGGCGAGACTCTGGACTTCGCCAAGGCGAAGCCGCTGAAAGCCGGCTCCTATGTGCTGCACCCGGCCGGCGGCGCGCATTGGGATGGCGCCGGCGACGAGGAGACGATCGTGCAGATCATCGGCGAAGGGCCGGTGGAAACGACACGGCTCGACGCTCCGGGCGCGCCGGCCGGCTATTGGCCGAAGCCGAAATGAAATCGCATCGTCGGACGTGCGCCGCGGCAGGGCGAGCCTTCTCGCCGAAGGCTCGCCCTGCCGCGCGCCGGGACGTCCCCGCTCGCGTCGCCTCAGGGAGTTGCGGCGGTCTTGAGCTTCGACAGCGGGCGAATCTTCACGCGCACGCTCGCAGGCTTGGCCGCGGCCTTCACCATCTCGCCCGTCGCCGGATTGCGCACCAGCGTGCCGGCCTTGCGGGCGGGGACCTTGCGAAGCGACACTTTCAGCAGGCCGGGAAGCGTGAACTCGCCGACGCCACGCGGATGCACGGAGCCGAGGAACACTTCCTCGAGCGTGGCGTAGACCGCCGCCGCCGTCTTGCGCGGAAGCTCGTTCTGCTCGGCGAGATGATTGATCAGCGCCGATTTGGTGAGGCTCTCCTTGACCGGACGAACCGCGGACGCCTCGGTTTTTCTGGGTTTCTTGGCCGCCGTCGGCTTCTCGCTCTTCGCTGCCCTGGCCATCGCATGTCTCCCTGCTGCAACGGGCCGCGCATCGTCGCACGATGCGGCGCGCCATCAATGTTTGCTAACGTTTCAAACGCTGATTCGCAATCGGCCCGTTGCATTCATGCACAAGCGGCGCCGAAAATCACGCGTCGAACACGCCTTCCAGCGCATAATGCGTGACCGTCTTGCGGTTGGCGATCAGCTCGTCGATGCTCGGCTCGCCCTTCAGAGCGCGGGAAATCGCCAGCTTCGTCGCCTCGTAATTGGTGCGATAGAGATCGCGCTTGTCGAGATTCGGATCGGTGGCGCAGCGCGGATCGAGCCAGATCATGATGATCATCACCAGCTCGTTCACCTGATCTTTTGGAATGATTCCTTCCGCCACGGCGTCGACGATGGCGTCGCCGGTCGCCGCCTGCACCACGCCGCCGAGCAGCTCCACAAAATCATTGGAGCGCACCGTCATCTTGGTGGTCATCATCGTGGCGGGCCGGACCTGCTGATTGAGATCGCGGATGACGAACATGCGCGGATGTCCCGCCACCTGCCCCGCCATCGACGCGAAGGCCTGCCCCACCGGGCCTTTCACATGGCCGATCAGCACTTCCGGCATGGCGTCGGTATATTGCCCATCCGCCGCCAGAACCGTCGCCTCGCCCGTCGCCAGCCAAATCTCGCTCATCTCGCGCTCCTCCTCATCGTGGAGGCGGTCGAATAGCATCGGCGCGCAGGCGCCGAAAGAGGGCGGGCTCAGCCCTGTTTCGCCCATTCCTCGGCGCGGCGGCCAACCAGCGCGGCGAGCGCGATCCCTTCCCGCTCCAATGTCGCGACGAGGCCGCGCGCGACGTCGCCGACGAGCCCCGGCCCTGCATAGACGAGGCCGCTGTAGAGCTGCACGAGGCTCGCGCCGGCCTCGATCTTGGCGAGCGCCGTCTCCAGCGAATCGATTCCGCCGACGCCGATGATCGGAAACTGGTCCTCGACGCGGACGAAAGCCGCCGCGAGCATGCGCGTCGAGAGATCGAACAGAGGCGCGCCCGAAAGACCGCCGCTCTCCTTCGCCAAAGGCGACACCAAAGTCTGCGGCCGCGCCAAAGTCGTGTTGGAGACGACGAGACCGTCGACGCCGCGGTCGCGGGCGACGAGTACGATGTCGTCGAGCGCGGAGAGGGAGAGATCGGGGGCGATCTTCAGCAGCACGGGACGCCGCGGATGCGCCCGCTCGCGCGCCGCCAGCACGCTGGACAAGAGCTCGTCGAGCGCCGACTTCTCCTGCAGATCGCGGAGACCAGGGGTGTTGGGCGAGGAGACATTGACGCAAAAATAGCTCGCCACATCGGCGAAAGCCTCGATTCCGGCCACATAATCGCCGACGCGATCGGCCGTCTCCTTGTTGGCGCCGATGTTGACGCCGACGATTCCGCCGCGCCAGCGCCGCGCCGCGAGCCGCGCATGGGCGCGGGCGTGCCCCTCATTGTTAAAGCCATAGCGATTGACGACGGCGCGATCCTCGGCGAGGCGGAAGACGCGCGGGCGCGCATTGCCGGGCTGCGGCCGCGGCGTCAGCGTGCCGACCTCGACGAAGCCGAAGCCGAGGCCGAGCATGGCGTCCGGGACCTCCGCATTCTTGTCGAAGCCGGCGCCGAGGCCGATCGGATTGGGAAAATCGAGGCCGAACGCATGGACGGCGAGCCGCGGATCGGCGCGCGGCGGCGCGCGCGAGGGCAGCAGCTTCAGCGCCGAGATCGCGAGCTTATGCGCGTCTTCCGCGTCGAAGCGGCGCAGCAGGGACGAGGCGATTCCGCCGAGCGCCGACATCATGGGAGCAGGCCGGAAAAATCATGGGAGCCGTCGGCGCGCAGCGGCGGCGCGTCGACGCCCGCGACCGCATCGAGGGCGAGGGGGCCATAGAGATGCGGGAACAGATCGCCGCCGCGCGAAGGCTCGTAGCGCAGCGCGGCGCCGAGCCGCTCGGCCTCCACGGCGACGAGCAGCAGATCGGCGACGCCGCGAAAATAGCGCGCCGCGGTCTCCTCGACCTGGGCGCGCGTCGAGAAATGGATGAAGCCGTCGGCGAGATCGACGCCGGCGCCGGAGAACACGCCCGCGGCCTGCGCCTCGCGCCAGAGGCTTTCGGGAAGGAGCTTGTAGATGAGGGTCATAGGCTCCAAATAGCAGGCCCGCCGCGCGCCGCCCAGAAGCTTCGCTGCGAGATCGTGCGGAAATTCGAAGAGAAATCTCGAATTTCCAGCGAATGGCGCGTATAGTTCAAAATCTCACGCGCTCACGGATCTCGTCATGGATGTCGTCGCCGCGCTCGTCTATCTCGCCATTCTCCTCTCCGCCGCGCTCGGCGTCTATCTGCAGCGCCGTCAGGCCCGCGCGGCGCTCGCGCATCGCGACGCGCCGCCCGTCGAATTCGCCGCGAGCGTGACTTTGGAGCAGCATCGCCGCTCGGCCGACTACACGATCGCGCGCATGCGCCTGTCGATCTGCGAGACGCTGCTCGAGGCGGGGCTCGCCATCGCCTGGCTCGCTCTGCTGCTCGGCCCACTCTACGCCCTGTTGTCGCGCGTCATCGCGCCGGGCCTCACGCTCAGCGTCGCAGTGGTCGTGGCGGCGGCCTTCGTCGACCATGTTCTCCACCTGCCGCTCTCGCTCGCCGAGACTTTCGGCCTCGAGACGCGCTTCGGCTTCAACCGCGCGACGCCGACGACCATGCTGCTCGACGAGCTGAAAGGCGCGGCGCTATGGCTTCTGTTCGCGGTTCCGCTGCTCTATGGGCTGCTGCTGGCGCTGCGCCTTTCGCCGGATTATTGGTGGATCGTCGGCTTTGCCGGGGCGCTCGTCTTCCTCGTCGCCATGACGATCGTCTATCCGAGCGTCATCGCTCCTTTATTCAATCGTTTCACGCCGCTCGCCGACGAGGAGCTGAAGGCGCGCATGGAGGCGTTGCTCGAGCGCTGCGGCTTTCAATCGGGCGGGCTGTTCGTGATGGACGCCTCGACGCGCTCCACCCATGGCAACGCCTATTTTTCGGGCCTCGGCAAGGCCAAGCGCATCGTCTTCTTCGACACTCTGCTGCGCAAGCACACGCCGGACGAGATCGTCGCCATCCTCGCCCATGAGCTCGGCCATTTCAAATTCGGCCATGTGCGCCAACGGCTCGGCCTCGCCGCGGGCGTGCTCTTCATCGGCTTTCTGGCGCTGCATCTCTCCTTCTCGCGCGGCCTCGCCAGCGCCTTCGGCCTGCCCGACGATCCGGGCGTCGTCCTCGTCGTGGTGATGACGGCGGGGGCGCCGATCCTCCATCTCCTGTCGCCGCTGACCAATTATCTGTCGCGCCGCGCCGAGTTCGAGGCCGACGACTACGCCCGCGCGATCTGCGGCCGCGAGCCGATGGTGAGCGCGCTGACCAAATTGTCGCGCGACAATTTGGCGACGCTGACGCCGGACCGGCTCTATGCGCTGTTCTACTACTCCCATCCGCCGGCGCCGCTGCGCATTGCCGCGCTCGGCGACGAGCCGCGCTGAGGCCGGGCCGCCGCAGGGGAATCGGGTGAATGATAACCTCCCCGACCCTCGTCCTGAGGAGCCGCCGCAGGCGGCGTCTCGAAGGGTGGCCGTCGGGCGAAATCTCGAGGTTGCTTCCCGTTGCCGTCCTTCGAGACGCCCGCTTCGCGGGCTCCTCAGGACGAGGGTCAGGATATAGTCCTTCACCCGATTGCCCTGCGGGCCGCCGCGCGCCCCCTACCCAAAAGCCCCGCGGTCCAATATAGCTGCGGCCAGCGTTAGAGAGCGCTTTCCGATCGAACGGAATCGTTCGATCGATCAGAATTCGCTCCAACGAAAGAATGCGAGAGCGTTATCCGATCCAATCGGATCGGATAACGCTCTAGCCTCTCGTCACCCCCGAGGAGTTCGAATTCGCCATGGCGCACGGTTCCACCCCGCATTTCCACAATCAGCCCGGCGTCGCCAAGATTCGCGTCGGCGCCAAGGAATTCATGTGCATCGGCGCGCTGCCGCCGTTCGACCATCCGCATGTGTTCATCGACATGGGCGCGGCGGACGAGGCGGTCTGCCCCTATTGCTCGACCCTCTATGTCTATGACGAGAGCCTGCACGGCGGCGCCGATCCGGCCGAATGCGTCTACCAGTCCGAGGAAATCCTCGACCCCGAAGCCGCCTGACGCTTCGCCGCCATGGCGGAGCCTCCCATCCTCGTCGTCGGAGCCGGCGTCGGCGGGCTCGCTGCGGCGCTCGCGCTGGCGCGCGCCGGCCGCCGCGTCGAGGTGGTCGAGCGCGCGCCGCGCATAGAGGAGGTCGGCGCCGGCCTCCAGATATCGCCCAACGCCGGCCGCATCCTGCAGGAATTCGGCCTCGGCCCGGCGATGCGGGAGACGGCGCTGGAGCCGCAGGCGCTGCGCATCCGCCGCGCCGGGGACGGCGCCGTGCTGGCGAGCCTGCCGCTCGCCGCGGTCCGGGAGCGCTGGGGCGCGCCCTTCCGCGTCTTCCACCGCGCCGATCTGCAAAAGCTCCTTCTCGATGAAGCCCTCCGCTGCGGCGTCGAGGTCGCGACCGGCCGGCGCTGCGAGGGCTTTGTGCAGGACGCCGAAGGCCTGCGCCTGCGCCTCGTCGCCGAGGCCGGCGCGGAGACGCGCGCCGGCGCCGCCGTGATCGGCGCCGACGGGCTGCGCTCGACCCTGCGTGACGCCCTCGCCCTACGCCCCGACGACGCGCCTTTCTCCTCGGGAAAGACCGCCTGGCGCGCGATCCTGCCGGCCGACGCCCTCCCGGCCCCGCTGCGCGAGCGGGCGTCGCAGCTCTGGCTCGGGCCGAGCGCGCATGTCGTCCATTACCCGCTGCGCGACGCTTCGATCGTCAGCGCCGTCGCCATTCTCGACGATAGCGCCGACAAGGGCCCGCCCGCCGAGACCCGCACCGGCGCCGAGCTCGCCGCGGCCATGGGCTTTACGCGCTGGAGCGCCGATCTGCGCGCGCTGATCGAGGCGGGCGTCTCCTGGCGGCGCTGGCCCCTGTTCGTGCGGCCGGAGCTGCCGCGCTGGGGCCGCGGCCGCGTCGTCCTGCTCGGCGACGCCGCGCATCCGATGACGCCCTTCCTCGCCCAGGGCGCGGCCCAGGCGATCGAGGACGCGGCGGCGCTCGGCCGCGCCCTCGAAGGCGCCGCTCCGATCGAGGCGGCGCTCGAGGCCTATCAAGCGGCGCGCATGACGCGCGCCGCCAAGGTCCAGCGCGGCTCCTGGCGTCAGGGAAGCCATGTGCATCTGCGCGGCCCGGCCGCCGCGGCGCGCGATCTGTCGATCCGCCTGCTCGGCGGTCGCGGCATGCTGGCCCGCAACGCCTGGCTCTATCGATAGGTCGGGCGGGCGTCTCGCGCTTTGACGGGGCGGGCGCCTATGTTAACGAGGACGAACTCCGGCCGGCGGCGAGACCGGGGCGCCGATAAAAAGACCACGACAGGGGCGGAAGGAACTTCGAGACATGAGTGAGAGGCGATCGTCATTCGGCTATGAGGATTTGCTCGCCTGCGCGCGCGAGGAGCTATTCGGCCCCGGCAATGCGCAGCTCCCCCTGCCGCCGATGCTGATGTTCGATCGCATCACCGAGATTTTCGAGGACGGCGGCGCCCACGGCAAGGGCTATATGCGCGCCGAATACGACATTTCGCCGAGCCTGTGGTTCTTCGATTGTCACTTCAAGGGCAATCCGGTGATGCCCGGCTGCCTCGGCCTCGATTCGCTGTGGCAGCTGACCGGCTTCTATCTCGGCTGGCTCGATCTGCCCGGCCGCGGCATGGCGCTCGGCGTCGGCGAGGTCAAGTTCAGCGGGCAGGTGCGGCCGAGCAACAAGCTCGTCCGCTACGGGGTCGATTTCAAGCGCGTGTTCAAATCGAAGCTGGTGCTCGGCATCGCCGACGGCTGGGTCGAGGTGGACGGGCAGCGCATCTACGAGGCCAAGGACCTTCGCGTCGGCCTCGCCAAGCAGGAGACGGCCTCGGCCTGACCGAGCGCTTCGCCGGCACGCCGAAACAGCGGACGGGGCGCAAGACCTCGCCGGCGCAAAGGGAGAATGGACATGAGACGAGTGGTCGTGACCGGAATGGGGATCGTGTCCTCGATCGGCAACAACACGCAGGAGGTCGTCGCCTCTCTGCGCGAGGCGCGCTCGGGCATCGTGAAGGCGGACAAATACGCCGAGCTCGGCTTCCGCTGTCAGGTGCATGGCGCGCCGACGCTCGATCCTTCGACCATCGTCGACCGCAGAGCCATGCGCTTCCACGCCATGGGCACCGCCTGGAATCACGTGGCGATGGATCAAGCGATCCTCGACGCCGGCCTCGGAGCGGAAGACATCTCCAACGAGCGCAGCGGCATCATCATGGGCTCGGGCGGGCCGTCGACCAAAGTGGTCGTCGAATCCGCCGATATCGCGCGGACCAAAGGCCCCAAGCGGATCGGCCCCTTCGCCGTGCCCAAGGCCATGTCCTCCACCGCCTCGGCGACGCTCGCCACCTGGTTCAAGATCAAGGGCGTCAATTATTCGATCTCCTCGGCCTGCGCGACCTCCAATCATTGCATCGGCAACGCCTTTGAGCAGATCCAATGGGGCAAGCAGGATTTGATGTTCGCCGGCGGCTGCGAGGAGCTGGAATGGGAGCTCTCGGTCCTCTTCGACGCCATGGGCGCCATGTCCTCCTCCTTCAACGATCGCCCGGCGACCGCCTCGCGCGCCTATGACAAGAATCGCGACGGCTTCGTCATCGGCGGCGGCGCCGGCGTGCTGGTGCTCGAGGAATATGAGCGCGCAAAGGCGCGCGGCGCCAAGATCTACGCCGAGATCGCCGGCTATGGCGCGACCTCCGACGGCCATGACATGGTCGCGCCCTCGGGCGAAGGCGCGGTGCGCTGCATGCGCCAGGCGCTGGCCACGGTGAAGACGCCGATCGACTACATCAATCCGCACGCCACCTCGACGCCGGTCGGCGATCTCAAGGAGATCGAGGCCATTCGCGAGGTGTTCGGCGGCGGCGACAAGAGCCCGCCGATCTCGGCGACGAAGTCGCTGACCGGCCATTCGCTCGGCGCGACCGGCGTGCAGGAGGCGATCTATTCGCTCTTGATGATGCAGAACGGCTTCATCTGCGAGAGCGCCAATATCGAGGAGCTCGATCCGGAATTCTCCGACATGCCGATTTTGCGCGAACGGCGCGACAATGTGGCGCTGCGCGCCGTGCTGTCCAACTCCTTCGGCTTCGGCGGCACCAACGCTACACTGGTGTTCAAGCATCCGGACGCCTGACCACCACCACGGGATCATCGCAATATGACGGTTTCAACGGGCCTGATGCAGGGCAAGCGCGGCCTTGTGATGGGTGTCGCCAATGATCATTCCATCGCCTATGGCATAGCAAGGACGCTCGCGCAGCACGGCGCGGAGCTCGCCTTCACCTATCAGGGCGACGCGCTCGGCAAGCGAGTCAAGCCGCTGGCGCAGGATCTCGGCTCCAATCTCGTTCTGCCTTGCGACGTCGAAGACATCGCGACGGTCGACGAGGTGTTCTCGGCGCTGCGCAACGAATGGGGCGAGATGGATTTTCTCGTCCATTCGGTCGCCTATTCCGACAAGAGCGAGCTGAAGGGCCTCTACGCCGACACGAGCCGCGAGAATTTCATCCGCACGCTGGTGATCTCCTGCTTCTCCTTCACCGAGGCGGCGCGGCGCGCGGCGGCGATGATGCGCAATCGCGGCTCCATGCTCACCGTCTCCTTCGGCGGCGGCACCCATGTGATGCCCAACTATAATGTGATGGGGGTCGCCAAGGCGGCGCTCGATTCCTCGGTGCGCTATCTCGCCGCCGATTTCGGCGCGCGCGGCATACGCGTCAACGCCCTCTCGCCCGGACCGGTGCGCACCATGGCGGGCGCCGGCATCACCGGCGCGCGGGCGATGGGCGCGTTCCAGAAGGCGCATGCGCCGCTGCGCCGCATGATCACGCTCGACGAGATCGGCGGCTCGGCGGTCTATCTGCTGTCGGAGCTGTCGGGCGGCGTCACCGGCGAGATTCACCTCATCGACGCCGGCTACAACATCATGCTGCAGCCGCGCCCCGAGGATTTGAACGGCGGCGCGACGGAGTAGGCGCGCGCGTCGCCGCCGAGGCGATCGCCGACATCCGCACCAGCTCGACCAGCGTCGCCACATTGGCCTTGGCCATGATATTGGCGCGATGCAGCTCGACCGCGCGCAGCTCCAGCCCGAGCGCGGCGGCGATCTCCGGGCTCGGCCGGCCTTGCGCAATGCCGGCGAGCACCTCCCGCTCGGCCTCGCCGAGCGCGGCGAAGCGCTGCAGAACGGCGCGCGTCTCGGCCTCGCGCGCTTTTCCGCCTCGCGTCGTCGCGAGCGCGCGCCGCACCGAGACGAGCAGCGCCTCATCGTCGAAGGGCTTCTCGAGGAGATCGCTGGCGCCGGCCGCCATCGCCTCGACGGCGAGCGGCGCGCCGGCCGCGGCGGTGATGACGACGGCTGGAAGCGACGAGCCGCGCGCGCGCAAGCTCGCGAGCAGCGCGAGCGCATTCATATCCGGAAGCCGCAGATCGGCGACGAGGCAGCCGGTCGGACGGCGGCCGAGCCCGGCGAGACATTGGGTCGCCGACGCATAGGCGCGCACGCGAAAGCCGCGCGCGCCGAACATCACGCCGAGCGCGTCGCGCACGGCGTCGTCGTCGTCGACGAGATGAACGAGCGGCGCACTGGTCATTCGGGCCTCCCTTCCGCCTTGGGCAATGTGAAGCTGAAAATCGCGCCGCCGCCCGAATTGGGCTCCGCCCAGATGCGGCCGCCATGCGCCTCGACGATCGAGCGCGAGATCGACAGGCCGAGCCCCATGCCTTTGGTCTTGCTGCTGCGAAAGGGCTGGAACAGAGCGAGGCGGGCAGCCTCGTCGAGTCCTTTGCCGGTGTCGGCGACATCGAGCCGCACGCAATCGTCGGCGACCGAGGTCGCGAGCGACAATTCGCGCCGCGCCGCGCCATCCATCGCCTCGATGGCGTTGCGCATGAGATTGACGACGACCTGCTGAATCTGCACGCGGTCGGCGAGGACGAAATCATCGCCGTCGGTTCGGACGACGCTGAGCCGCGCCTCGGCGCGCCGGCCGGCGAAGGCGAGCGTCGTCGCCTCGTCGACGAGGCTGGAGAGGCGCTGCACCGTCTTCACCGAATCGCCGCGCGTCACGAACTCACGCAGGCGACGGATGATCTCGCCGGCGCGAATCGCCTGCGCGCCGGCCTTGTCGAGAATCTCCTCGATCTCGGGACTGCGGCTCCCGGGCTTGCGCTGCAGCAGCCAGCGCGCCGTCCGCACATAAGTGGCGACGGCGGAGAAGGGTTGGTTGATCTCATGCGTCAACGCCGCGGTCATCTCGCCCATGGCGGAGAGGCGGCGCGCATAGGCGAGCTCCGATTGCAGCGCCTGCAGCTCGGCCCGCGCCGCGCGCGCGTCGGTGAAATCGCGAAGGACGGCGGCGAACTGGCGCTGCGCGCCGCCGCGTCCCTCGCCGATCGTCGCCTCCACCCCGAAGCGCGCGCCGTCCTTGCGCCGCGCCTCGACCTCGGATCGCTCGCGCGAGGGATCGATCCCCGGCAGCACGATCGAGATATTGCAGCCGAGCAGCTCGCCGCGCGCATAGCCGAACAGGCGCTCCGCCGCGGCGTTGGCGCCGACCAGCACGCCGCTCTCGTCGAAGAACAGCACGCCGTCGGCGACGCCCTGCATCAGCGCGGCGAGACGCGCTTCGGCGAGGCGAGCCGCCTCCTCGCCGGTCGGCGCCGCCTCCAGCCTGGATGGCCGACGCAGCGGCTCCGGGGCTCGGCGCCGTCTCACACGCGGGTCTGTCGGCGGTTGGCCCATCGACGAGCTCCCTTCGAAAGCAATGCGCAGTGTAAAAAATTCGTCGCCCCGAGAGGCGGTCCGTTCAAAATCGAGCGCGCCCGATCACGATCGCAGGGAGATCGGGTGAAGGACAATATCCCCGGCCCTCGTCCTGAGGAGCCGCCGGAGGCGGCGTCTCGAAGGACGGCCGCAGGGCGAAATCAAAGGTTTCTCCCCATTGCCGTCCTTCGAGACGCCCGCTGCGCGGGCTCCTCAGGACGAGGGTGATAGGGGTCGTTCTTCGCTCGCTTCCCCCGATCACGATCGCCCTCGCCATCGTCACAGCCGCCGCACTGGAGTATTGTCGGAACGAACGGGCTTACAATCCGGTATGGGCGAACAATGCACAGCAATCGGCGATGAACGGTCCCGCTTCTGCTCGTCATGCGCTCTAGTTTCGAGAGGACAGATTGGCGCCGCGCAACGTCTTTTCCATTCCGCCCGGCGCTTCTTTTCTAGGCGCCTTCACGCGCGCCCTGTTGGACGGGGAGATCATTCCCGGGCTTTCGCGCGCGAGCGGCCCGCTGGCTCTGGCCGAGACCACGATCTATGTCCCGACGCGCCGCGCCGCGCGGGCGCTGGCCGCGCAATTGGCCGCGGCGATCGAGACGCCGGCGGCGCTGCTGCCGCGCATTCTGCCGCTCGGCGACCTCGACGAGCAGGAGGCCTCGGCGCTGTTTCACGCCGAGGAGATCGGCTCGGACGACGCGCTGGCCCCGGCGGTCGCCGAGATCGACCGCCGCCTGACGCTCGCCGCGCTGGTGCTGCATTGGGCGAAATCGCTCCGCCATGCGATCGTCGCGATCGACCCGCTCGGCCGCATCGAGCATGATCCGCGCGAGATGCTGCTGGTCGCCCCCTCGCCGGCGAGCGCCTGCGCGCTGGCCGAGGAGCTCGCCCGCCTCGTCGACGAATTCATCATCGAGGATGTCGATCCGAAAGCTCTCGGCTCGCTGGCCGAGGACGCCCATGACCGCTATTTCGCGATCACCACGCATTTCCTGCGCATCGCGCTCGAGGACTGGCCGAAAATTCTGAAAGAGCGCGAATGCATCGACGGCGCGACGCGGCGCAAGGCGCTGGTGGCGGCGCAGATCGACGCGCTGACGCGCGGCGCGGCGCGCGGCCCGGTGATCGCGCTCGGCTCCACCGGCGCGCAGCCGACGACGGCGCGGCTCATCGCCGCCATCGAGCGGCTGGAGACCGGCGCCGTGGTGCTGCCGGGCCTCGATCTCGAGATGGACGAAGCGTCCTGGCGCCGCGTCGGCGAAACGAGCGTCGCGCGTGAGGAGGCGGCGGTCACCCATCCGCAGGCGATGCTGAAACGCCTCATCGGGATCATCGGCGTCGCGCGCGCCGAGGTCCGCCGCATCGGCGCGCCGCCGGCCGCGATCGAGGCGCGCGGGCGCCTCCTCGCAGCGGCGCTGAAGCCGGCCGATTCGACCGATCTGTGGCGGGCGTTTCGCGAGGCGCATGGGGCCTCCTTCGACGCGGCGCTGGCGGGCGTTTCCTTCATCGAGGCGGCGGACGAGCGCGAGGAGGCGCTGGCGCTGGCGCTGTGCATGCGCGAGGCGCTGGAGACGCCGGGCCGCACCGCGGCGCTCGTCACCCCCGACCGCATGATCGCGCGGCGAGTCTGCGCCGAGCTGGCGCGCTGGGACATAGAGGTCGACGATTCCGCCGGCCGCCCCCTGGCCGCGACGCCGATCGGCGCGCTGGCGCGGCTCGTCGCGGCGAGCCTCGAGGACGGCGTCTCCGCGGTCGACGCCGCGGCGCTGCTCGCTCATCCGCTGACCTCGCTCGGCCTCGGCCGCGCCGAGATCGCGCGGATCGCCCCGCTCGTCGAGATCGGCGTGCTGCGCAATGTCGAGCGTCGCCCCGGCCCGCTAGCGGAAATGGCCGCCGCGGCGCGCGCCCGCGCTCGCGGGCAGGACGCCGCGCCGGCGCTGCGCCGCATCGCCGACGCTGATTGGCGCGCGATCGAGGATGCGCTCGCGCGGCTCGACGCGGCGCTGGCGCCGCTCGCCACGCTTCCCGCCGAGGCGCCGCTCACGGCGCGCGTGCGCGCCCATGCTGAGGCGCTGGAGCGGATCATCGGCGCCGAAGCGGCGGGCGAGGGGGCCGAGCAATGGCTGGAGCTCGTCGATGCGCTGGCGGCGGCGGGCGGCGGCCTCGCCTTCGACGCCGGCGGCTATTCTTCCTTCTTCGACCGCCTCGCCTTCGAGACCGCGGCGCCCAGTCCACGGCGCGCGCATCCGCGGCTGAAGATTCTCGGCCTGCTGGAGGCGCGGCTGCTCGACGCCGACCTCGTTCTGCTCGCCGGCCTCGACGAGACCATCTGGCCGCCGCAGGCGGAGACCGGCGCCTTTCTCAACCGCACCATGCGCGCGCAATTGGGCCTCTCGCCGCCCGAGCGCCGCATCGGCCAGACGGCGCATGATTTCTCGCTCGCCTTTTGCGCGCGCGAGGTCGTGTTGAGCCGCTCGCGCAAGCGCGACGGCTCGCCGACCGTCGTCTCGCGCTTCGTCGCGCGGCTCGCGGCGCTCGCCGGCGAGAATTTCTCGGCCTGCAAGGCGCGCGGCGACAGGGCGCGGGCGCTCGCCGCGGCGCTCGATCATCCGGCCGAGATCCGCGCCGCCGCGCGGCCGCTGCCGCGCCCGCCGGTCGAGTTGCGTCCCGTCCGGCTCAGCGTCACGCGCATCGAGAAGCTGCGGCGCGATCCCTATTCCGTGTTCGCCGAGCATGTCCTGCGCCTCGCGCCGCTGCCCCCGCTCGGGGCCGAGAAGGGCGCGCGCGAGATCGGCGTCGCCGTCCATGCTGCGCTGGCGAAATTCAGCGAGGCGCATCCGAAGGGCCCGCTGCCGGAGGACGCGAGCGAACGCCTGCTCATCCTCGCCCGCGCAGAGCTCGCGGAGTTTCTCGACGATCCGTCCTTCATCGCCTTTCAATGGCCGCGGCTCGAGACGGGGCTCCGCCATGCGCTCGCCTTCGAGCGCGAGCGGCGCAAAATCGCGAGCGAGACCTTCATCGAGATAAGGGGCGAATGGCGCTTGCCGCTCGCCGACGGCGGCGTCTTCACGCTCTCCTGCGTCGCCGATCGCATCGAGCTCGACGCCGCCGGCGCGGCCTTTGTCGTCGACTATAAGACCGGAACGCCGCCGAGCGTGAAGCAGGTCGACGCCGGCTTCTCGCCGCAGCTGACGCTGGAAGCCGCGATGATCGAGGCGGGCGCCTTTCCGCCGATCGGCGTGCGCGCCGTCTCCGGCGCCGCCTATGTGCGGCTCGGCGGCAAGGACGGCGGCGAGACCCGGGAGCTGAAGTTCAAGGACAAGAGCTTTTCCGACGTCGTCGCCGAGCATCGCGCCAATCTCCTGGAGCTGCTGAACCAGTTTCGCGATCCCGCGACCCCCTACCCCTCCCGCCCCTTCGTCGAATTCGCCTCGCGCTACGGCGACTACGACCATCTCGCCCGCGTCGCGGAATGGTCGCGCGACGGCGGCGGCGCGGGGGAGGAGTAACGTTTTGCTGACGAATCGCCGCGCCGATTTCGGCGGCCTCGATTCGGACGGGGTTTGTTTGCGTCCTGTGCCGCGGCTCCCGATTTGGGATGGGCGGCGGCGATCAGGGATTCACCAATCGGTAAGCAGCGCGCCGGCGGGGCCATGTTGCTTCTTCTCTCGCAGAGGCCTATTTTCCGCCTCGTCATAGGAAACGGCCATGTCTCTGGACATTCGCGACGACGAAGTCGACCGGCTGGCGGCGCAATTGGCGGCGCTTACCCGGAGTACGAAGACCGAGGCGGTGCGGGACGCGCTGCGGCGCGAGCTGACGCGCGTGCGCTCAGAGCAACCGCTGTGGCTGCGCTCGGAGCCGCTGCGCAACGAGATCGCCGCCTATCCCGACACCGGCGTCGTCATCGACAAGGCGTTTTTCGACGAGCTCGGCGACGAGACGGTCGATTGATGTTCGTCGACGCTTCGGTAATGGCGGCCATTCTCTTGCAGGAAGCCGAAGGCGAGCGGCTGGCCGCCGAGATCGACGACGCCGCGACGCCTCTCGTGACCAATGTGATCGCCGTTTGGGAAACGACCGCAGCGATTCATAGAAAAAAGAACATGCCGATCTCGGTCTCCGAGGAGCGCGTCCTTTCGTTTCTATCCATTGCCGGCGTCGAGACCCTGCCTGTCTCTGCGGGCGAGCTTTCCTTGGCCTTGACGGCGTTCGACCGCTACGGCCGCCATCGCTATTCCTCCCCCGCCGATCGCAACAAGGGGCTCAATCTCGCAGATTGCTTTCACTATGCGAGCGCCAAATCGCGCGCGATCCCCATTCTCACGACAGATGAAGGCTTCGCGCTCACCGACCTTCCGACGATCGGTCCACGACGCTCCGCCTGAAGCCCGGCGATCGGTTGCGATGGCTAGGGTTTGGCCATAGTTTCGCTGGCGTCTCGGCTCGGTCTCCCCGCTCCTGCGGAGCCGTTCATGCCGACGCATGCACGCTGAGGAAACGCAAAGATGAGTCTCGAGCCGCCCGACAAGAGCTACCGCAATCGCATCATCTTCGCGAGCCTCGCCGGCACGACGATCGAGTTCTTCGACTTCTACATCTATGCGACCGCCGCCGTGTCGGTGTTTCCGTTGCTGTTCTTTCCGGCCGGCGAGGGCAGCGCCGCTCTGCTCGCCTCCATGGCGACATTCGGCGTCGCCTTCATCGCGCGGCCGATCGGCTCGGTCGTGTTCGGCCATTTCGGCGATCGCGTCGGCCGCAAGGCGACGCTGGTCGGCTCGCTGCTGCTGATGGGCCTCGCCACTTTCGCCATCGGCCTGCTACCCACCTATCATCGCATCGGTCTGTTCGCGCCGCTGCTGCTCACCGTCTTCCGCTTCTGCCAGGGCGTCGGCCTCGGCGGCGAATGGTCGGGCGCGGCGCTGCTCGCCACCGAGACCGCCGACAAGGGCAAGCGCGCACGGGCCGCGATGTGGCCGCAGCTCGGCGCGCCCTTCGGATTCATCCTCGCCAATGGCTTCTTCCTTTCGCTCACCATCGGCTTCGGCTTCGACTCCACCAAGGCGAAGATCGACGAGCACTTTCTGACCTGGGGCTGGCGCCTGCCGTTTCTGCTGTCGATCATTCTGGTGACGCTCGGCCTCTATGTGCGCCTGAAGCTGCATGAGACGCCGGTGTTCGCGCGCGCGCTGGAGCGCGGCGAGAAGCTGAAATCGCCGCTCATCCAGGTGTTCCGCGCCAATCTGAAGGAGCTGACGCTCGGGACCTTCATCATGGTCGCGACCTATGGTCTCTTCTATCTGATGACCACCTGGATTCTCTCCTATGGCATCGGCAAGGTCGAGCTCGGCAATCTCGGCGTCGGCTATCGCGACTTCCTCGTGCTGCAGCTCATTTCGGTTCTCTTCTTCGCCGCCTTCATTCCCGTCTCCGGCTGGCTCGCCGATCGCTTCGGCCGCCGCCGGCTGCTGCTCGTCGTGACGACGGCGATCGTTCTCTTCGGCCTCGGCTTCAAATTCTTCCTCTCGCGGGAGATCGTCGGCTCCGGCGCCACCGCCAATCGCGGCGTCATCCTCGTCTTTCTGAGCATCGGCATGACGCTGATGGGCTTGAGCTTCGGGCCGATGTCGGCGCTGCTGCCGGAATTGTTCCCGACCAACACGCGCTACACTGGCTCCGGCGTCTCCTATAATCTCGCCTCCATTCTCGGCGCGGCGCTGACGCCCTTCGTCGCCACATGGCTCGCGCAGACTTACGGCGCCGTTTCGGTCGGCTATTATCTCGCCGCGCTCGGCGCCTCGACGATCATTGCGCTGCTGCTGACCAAGGAGACGAAAGCCACCGATCTCGACAGCATGATCGACGAGACGGTCGCCGAACGCATAGAACAGACATCGCCATAGCAGCGTGATGCGGTCGATTTGACGGGGCGGAAAGAGCGAGCCTGAAGGCTCGCGGTCCAAACGCGGCCCCTGGACCGCGAGCCTTCAGGCTCGCTATTCAAAACATCTATTCACGTGACGCAAACCACTGGCCCCTATGAGCGACCGCCGCCCGATAGCGCAGGACACACGCGAGAAGCAGCGCATCGCTTCCGACCCCGGCCTCTCGGCCTGGGTGTCGGCGCATGCGGGCTCGGGCAAGACGCATGTGCTGTCGCAGCGCGTGGTGCGGCTGCTGCTCGCCGGCGCTTCGCCCTCGCATATTCTCTGCCTCACCTACACCAAGGCCGCAGCCGCCAATATGGCGGCGCGCATCTTCGACATTCTCGCGGGCTGGGCGCTGCTCGACGACGAGGCGCTCGCCGCGGCCATAATGGCGACCGGCGCCCCGCGCCCCTTCCCCGCCGATCTCGCGCGCGCGCGAAAGCTGTTCGCGCATGCGGTGGAGACGCCGGGCGGATTGAAGATCCAGACCATTCACGCCTTCTGCGAAAGGCTGCTGCATCTTTTTCCCTTCGAGGCCAATGTCTCCGCCTCCTTCCGCGTGCTCGACGATCTCGAGCGCGCCGAATTGCTGGAGCGCGCGCGCCGCAACACGCTCGCGCGCGCAGCGCTCGACGGCGGCGCCTTGCAGGGCGCGCTCGCGAAACTATCGCGGCTCTGCTCCGGCGGCGGCTTCGACGATCTCATCCGCGAGCTGCTCGGCCGTCGCGAGACGCATCGCAATCTGTCCTCGGCCGATTACGCCGGCGCGCTGCGCCGCCATCTCGGCCTCGCCGAGGGTGAGACGCTGGCGGCGATCGAAGCGGAGATCCTCGAGGGAGGATTGCCGTCGCGCGACTGGCCGGAGCTGGCGCAGACGCTGCGCCGCGGCGGCGCCAATGACGGCAAGCTCGGCGATGCGCTCGCCGCCGCGGCGCAGAGCGGCGATATCGACGATTATCTCGCGGTGTTCTTCACGCAGAAGGGCGAGCCGCGCGGATCGGGCAAGCAGAAGATCATCTCAGCCGGCCTGCAGAAGCAGCAGCCTGCGCTGCTGGCGCGGCTCGAGGACGAGCGCGACCGGCTCGTCGCGCTCATCGAGCGGCGCAAGGCGGCGGCGGCTTTCGACCGCTCGATGGCGCTCGCCGCGATCGGCGACGCCATCCTCTCCGATTACGAGCGGATGAAGAGCAATCGCGGCCTCTTCGATTTCGACGATCTCATCGAGCGCACGCGCCGGCTGCTGCTGCGCTCGAGCGCCGGCTGGGTGCTCTACAAGCTCGATTCGCAGATCGACCATATTCTCGTCGACGAGGCGCAGGATACGAGCGCGGCGCAATGGGACATATTGGCGGCGCTCGCCGCGGAGTTCTGCGCCGGCGCCAGCGCGCGGCGCGCGGCGCGCAGCTTCTTCGCCGTCGGCGACGAGAAACAGTCGATCTTCTCCTTTCAGGGCGCGGCGCCGGAGAAGTTCGACGCGATGCGCCGCGTTTTCGCCGGCCGCTTCCGCGACGCGCGCATGAGCTTCGAGACGGTGCGGCTGACGCGCTCCTTCCGCTCCTCGCCCGATGTGCTCGCGGCGGTCGACGATATTTTCGCGCATGAAGGCAATCGCCGCGGCCTCAGCGCCGATCCGCAGGAGCCGGCGCCGCAGCATGAGGCGTGGAAGGCCGATGTGCGCGGCCGCGTCGAGATCTGGGAGCCCGAGAGCGCCGATGTCGCCGAGGCGCCGCCCGATTGGCGCCTGCCGCTCGATTATGTGAACGACGCCACGCCCGCCGCGCGTCTCGCCCGCAAGATCGCGCGCAGGACGAAGGCGCTGCTCGCGCCGGAGAATGGCGAATGCGTCGAGGACAAAGGCGCGATCCGCGCAATGCGGCCCGGCGATGTGATGATCCTGGTGCGCAAGCGCGACGCTTTCTTCGAGGCGGTGATCCGCGCGCTGAAGGCGGAAGGCGTCGCCGTCGCCGGCGCCGATCGTCTCGATCTCTCCGGCCATATAGCGGTGATGGATCTCGTCGCGCTCGGCCGCGCCGCGCTGCTGCGCGAGGATGATCTGACGCTCGCCGTTCTGCTCAAATCGCCGCTCGTCGGCCTCGACGACGACGATCTCATCGCTCTCGCGCCGGGTCGCAGCGGCTCGCTCCATGATGCGCTCGCCGCTTCGCCGCAGCCGCGTCATGCAGAGGCCGCGGCTCTCATTGCGCATTGGTCGCGCCTCGCGCGCACGCTCGCGCCTTTCGATTTCTACAGCCTCGCGCTCGGCGCCGGCGGCGGCCGCGAGAAGCTCGTCGCGCGGCTCGGTGTCGAGGCCAATGACGCGATAGACGAGTTCCTGCGTCTCGCGAGCGCCTTCGAGCGCGAGCAGGCGCAAACGCTCACCGGCTTTCTGGCGAGCGTCGAAGCGCTCGAGCTGTCGATCAAGCGCGACATGGAGCAGGCCGGCGACGCCGTGCGCGTGATGACGGTGCATGCGGCCAAGGGACTCGAGGCCAAGGTCGTGTTTCTGCCCGACACCTGCGGCGCGCCGGCCGGACATCATGACCCGAAGCTCTTCGTGCTCGGCGAGGAGGACGAAGCGGCGCTCGTCTGGTCGACGGGCAAGGACGCCGATCCGCCCGCAGTGGCGCGGGCGCGGGAGACGCTGCGCGAAGCGGCGCGCGACGAGCATCGGCGCCTGCTCTATGTGGCGCTGACGCGCGCCGAGGAGCGGCTCTATATCGCCGGCTTTCACGGCCCGCGAGGCCGGGCCGAGGATTGCTGGTACGACGCGATTCGCGACGCGCTCGAGCCGAGCTGCGCGCGCGCGCCGGATCCGTTCGAGGCGACGAAGGAGATTCTCGTGCGCGGCGACGCCGCGCGCGGGCGCGTCCAAGCGACGCCTGCGCGCGAGGAGCGCGTCGTGCTTCCCGCCTATGCGCTGCAGCCGGCGCCGCGCGAGAGCGCGCCGGCGCCGCCGCTGCGTCCGGTGACGGCGCTCGCCGCCGCCGATCGGATTCCGGTCGCGGACGAATATGCGTCGACGACGCGCCAGGACGGCGAACGCCTGCTGATCGGCCGCCTCACCCATGCGCTGCTGCAGCGCCTGCCCGACACGCCGCCGGAGCGGCGCGAAGCGGCGGCGCGCAAGTTTTTGGAGCTTCGCGCCGTAAGTCTGGACGAGGCGCAGCGCGAGCGAGTGGCGCGTGCTGCGCTCGCCGTCATCGCCGATCGCTCGCTCGTGGCATTGTTCGGGCCGCGCTCGGCGCCGGAGGTGGAGATCGTCGCGCGGCTCATGGGCTCGCGCGGCGAGATCGCGGTGACCGGCCGCATCGACCGTCTCGCCGAGACGGACAGCGAAGCAATTGTTGCCGATTTCAAGACGGGCGCGGCGCGGAATCCGCCGAGCCGCACGCAATTGCGCCAGCTCGCCGTCTATCGCGCCGCCGCGGCGCAGCTCTATCCGGGCAAGACGATCCGCTGCGTGTTGGTGTTCACGGAAACGGCGACGATCGTGGAGCCGACGCCGAGCGAGCTCGACGCCGCGCTCGAAGAAGTTCTGACCAATCTATGAGCTGCGATTCCTTCTCCCACTCGTGGGAGAAGGTGGCCCGGCGAAGCCGGGTCGGATGAGGGTCCTCGCCGCCGTGGCGCTCCCTCGACGATTCCGCGCATTCTGAGGCGCCCTCATCCGACCCCGCTTCGCGGGGCCACCTTCTCCCGCCCTGCGGGAGAAGGTGGCCCCGCGTCGAGATTCGGATAATTGAATTCTCAATCTCCGCCGGTCCACTCGACTTCCGCGCCGAGCGCGCGCAGGTTTTCGACGAAGCGCGGGTGGGCGCGCTTGATCGGCGTCGCATTATGGATGACCGAGCGCCCCTCTATGCTCGCCGCCAGCATCAAGAGAGCGATGGCGACGCGGATAATGTAGGGGCTCTCCACCTCCGACGCCATCAATGGCTTGCCGCCGAACACGACGAGCCGATGCGGATCGGACAGGAACACATGCGCGCCGAACTTCGATAGTTCGCCGGTCCAACCGAGCGCGCCGTCATAGACCTTGTTCCAGAACATCACGCTGCCCTCGGCCTTCACGCCGAGCGCGATGAAGATCGGCAGCAAATCGACCGGCAGATAAGGCCAAGGCGCCGCCTCGACCTTCTGCAGCACATTGCGGGTGAAGGGCTCGGCGACCTTCAGCGGGCCATTGGCCTTGGTCTTCGACCAGCCGTCCTCGTGATGGATCGTGACCCCGAATTTCGCGAAAGTGCGGTCGATCAGCGGGAATTGATCGGGCGCCGAATTCTTCACCGCTATGCTGCCGCCGGTGATCGCGCCGAGCGCCAGAAAGGTCGCGACCTCGTGGAAGTCTTCGGTCAGACGGAACTCGCCGCCGGCGAGCTCGTCGACCCCCTCGATGGTGAGCTGCGAGGTGCCGACGCCCTCGATGCGCGCGCCGAGCGAGCGCATGAAATCGCAGAACTCCTGCACATGCGGCTCGGAGGCGGCGTTGGTCAGCTTCGATTCGCCGGCCGCCAGCGCCGCGCACAGCACGAAATTCTCGGTGGTGGTGACGGAGGCGTAGTCGAGCCAATGGCGCGTCGCGCGCAAGGGGCCGTCGGCGCGGATGATCAGCGAATCGCGGCTCTCCTCGATGCGCGCGCCGAAGGAGCGCAGCACCTCGATATGCGGGTCGATCTCGCGCACGCCGAGCGTGCAGCCCTTCACGTCATTCTCGAGCCGGGCGACGCCGAAGCGGGCGAGCAGAGGCGGAACCAGCATGATGGAGGAACGCATCTCCACCGGCAGCCGATGCGCGGCCGGATCGAAACGCGTCGCCTGATGGCAGAGCTCCAGCAAGCCGGTGGAATAATCCATCCGCACATCGCTGCCGAGCGTGCGGAACAGCTCGAGGATTTTCCGCACATCGGTGATCTCGGGCACGCCATGGATGCGCAGCGGATGGCGGGTCAGCAGCGTGGCGCAGAGAATGGGGAGAACGGCGTTCTTATTCGCGGAAGGAACGATTCGCCCCTCGAGCGGGCGTCCGCCATGAACGATGAGATGAGCCATGCCGCCTCCCGGGCGAAACGTTACGCGATGATGGGACGAGATAGGGGAGCCCGCCGTTTCGTCTCCGGCGCCGCGGGGTTTCCCCAGCTTCGGCACGGCATAACTTAGATTCATGGCGAATGACGAGTGAAAAAGGGGCTGTGGCGCCTTTCTCACGAGGCGCGCGACCTGCTATCAGGATGTATGACCGACAAAAAACCGCAAAAGGCGGGCCATCGCCCCGAGGGCGGCGAGCGCCCGCCGCGTCGCCGCGCGCCTGTAAAAGCAAAGCCGGAGCCACAGGCGCCCAAGGCTTTCGAGGGCGATCGCATCGCCAAGGTGATGGCGCGCGCCGGCGCCTGCTCACGCCGCGACGCCGAGATTTGGATCGCCGAAGGCCGCGTCGCGGTCAATGGCGCGGTGCTGGACAGCCCCGCCTTCAATGTGCGCGAGGGCGACCGCATCGAGGTCGACGGCGCGCCGCTGGCCGAGCGCGAGCCGACGCGGCTGTTTCTGTTCCACAAGCCGGAAGGGCTCGTCACCAGCGCCAAGGATCCGGAAGGGCGCGACACCGTCTTCGGCTTTCTCGAGGAGCGCCATCCCGATCTGCCGCGGCTCGTCAGCGTCGGGCGGCTCGACATCAACACCGAAGGCCTGCTGCTGCTGACCAATGACGGCGGCCTCGCGCGCACGCTGGAGCTTCCGGCGACCGGCTGGACGCGCCGCTACCGGGTGCGCGCCCATGGCGAGATCGACCAGGCGAGGCTCGACGAGCTGCGCAAGGGCGTCACCGTCGACGATGTCGATTATGCGCCAATCGAGGCGCGGCTCGACCGCGTGCAGGGCGCCAATGTCTGGATCACAATGGCGCTGCGCGAGGGCAAGAATCGCGAGATCAAGCGCGTGCTCGAGCATCTGGGGCTCGGCGTCAACCGGCTGATCCGCATCTCCTTCGGGCCGTTCCAGCTCGGCGAGCTGGCCGAGGGCGCCGTAGAGGAGGTCAAGCTCAAGATTTTGCGCGAGCAGCTCGGCAAGGGCCTCGCCGAGCTCGCCGGCGTCGATTTTTCGTCGCCGCGGCGCGAGACGGCGGAGCCGGAGCATGTGATCGAGGAGGAGCGCCGCCAGCACGCCAAAACGCGCGCGCGCAAGCATGTCTCCACTTTGCGCGCCGAAGTCGAGGAAAGCCGCGGCAAGAAGGCGCCGCGCGCCCGCATCGAGCGCAGCGCCACCGCCGACCGCAAGGGCCGCGCCGTCGCCGTGGAGACGATCAAGCCGGTGCGCCGCCGCCTGGAGGAGGAGGCGCCGCCGCTGGCGACCCGCAACGCCCGCCGTTTCCAGGCCGAGCGCGGCGAAAGCGCCGAAGCGCGTCCCGAGCGCGCGCCGCCGCGACGGCGCGAGGCCGCCGCCGCCCATGGCGCCGATGAGCGCCGCAGAGCGCCGCGCGGCGAAGGCCGCGACGGCGGAGCGCGGCAAGAGCTGCGGCCGCGCCGCCCGCGTCCGGAGGGCGAGGCTCGCCCCGAGGGACGCGGCAATTTCGTGCGGCGCGGCGGCGATGACGCCCGCCGCGGCGAGAACGCCGAGCGGCCCCGTCGTCCGCGGCCCGAGGGCGAGGCCCGCCCCCGTCCCGAGGGGCGCGGCAATTTCGTGCGGCGCGGCGGCGATGATGCGCGCTGCGGCGAGAGCGCCGAGCGGCCCCGTCGTCCGCGGCCCGAGGGCGAGGCCCGGCCCCGCCCCGAGGGACGCGGCAATTTCGTGCGGCGCGGCGGCGATGACGCGCGTCGCGGCGAGAGCGCCGAGCGGCCCCGTCGTCCGCGGCCCGAGGGCGAGGCCCGGCCCCGTCCCGAGGGGCGCGGCAATTTCGTGCGGCGCGGCGGCGATGATGCGCGCCGCGGCGAGAGCGCCGAGCGGCCCCGTCGTCCGCGGCCCGAGGGCGAGGCCCGCCCCCGTCCCGAGGGGCGCGGCAATTTCGTGCGGCGCGGCGGCGATGACGCCCGCCGCGGCGAGAGCGCCGAGCGGCCCCGTCGTCCGCGGCCCGAGGGCGAGGCCCGCCCCCGTCCCGAGGGGCGCGGCAATTTCGTGCGGCGCGGGGAAGATGACGCGCGTCGCGACGAACGGCCGCGCCGTCCGCGGCCCGAGGGCGAGGCGCCGGCGAAGCGCGGGTTCGCCAAGCCGCGCCGAGAAGATGGAAAGGACGCGCGGCCGCGCTCCGGCGGGCGCGATGGCGCCGAACGCCGCGGCCCGCCGCGGGACGCGCCACGCGGAGGGAAGCCCGGCGGCAAGCCGCGTGGGGGCAAACCTTCGGGAGGCAAGCCCGCAGGAGGCAAGCCCAGCGGCCCGCGCAAGCCGCGCGAACGTTCGTGAATGGCGCAGATCATGGCGTCCCCTCCCCACCCCTCTCCCGCTGCGCGGGAGAGGAAGCCGATCCGAGCGAGCCTGAACGCTCGCGGTCCGAGCGCAATTTCAGACCGAGCGCCTTCAGGCTCGCCATTCGGGCCGTCGGCTCCGCCGACGAGCGCCGCCGGGAGCGGCTGAGCGATGCGCATCGTCGCCGGCGCGCTGCGCGGCCGTAATTTGAAGGCGCCGCAGAGTCGCGACATCCGCCCGACCTCGGATCGGCTGCGCGAATCGATCTTCGACATTCTGGCCCATGCCTATGGCGATCCGGTCGCCGGCGCGCGCGTCATCGACCTGTTCGCGGGCGTCGGCGCGCTCGGCCTCGAGGCGCTGTCGCGCGGCGCCGAGCGGGCGCTGTTCGTCGACGATGGCGTGGAAGCCCGCGCGCTTCTGCGCGCCAATATCGATGCGCTCGGCCTCGGCGGCGTCACCCGCGTCTTCCGACGCGATGCGACGAAGCTCGGCCTCGCGCCGCCCGGCGAGCGCTTCAGCCTCGCCTTTCTCGATCCGCCCTATGGCCGCGGCCTCGCCCCGCGCGCGCTGGCCTCTCTGCTCGAGGGCGGCTGGCTCGCCGAGGAGTCGCTGATCGTGATCGAGGAGGCGGCGGAGGAGCCGGTCCCGCTCCCCGAAGGCGTCGCCGAGGCGGAGCGCCGCCGCTATGGCGACACGCAGATCGTCATCGCGCGCCGCGCCTGAAACGGCGCGCCGCGCTGCGACGACCTTGCGCCCGACCTCCCCGCCCTTGCCTTTTCGGCCGGTCCCGCCCATACCGCGCCGCAGCGAGCTTTCTGCGAGGATACGGGACGCCATGGGCTTCAAATGCGGAATTGTCGGCCTGCCCAATGTCGGCAAGTCGACCCTGTTCAACGCGCTGACGCAGACCGCGGCGGCGCAGGCGGCCAATTATCCGTTCTGCACCATCGAGCCCAATGTCGGCGAGGTCGCCGTGCCCGATCCCCGGCTCGACGCGCTCGCCGAGGTCGCCGGCTCCAAGCAGATCATCCCGACGCGCCTCACCTTCGTCGATATCGCCGGCCTGGTGCGCGGCGCCTCCAAGGGCGAGGGGCTCGGCAATCAGTTCCTCGCCAATATTCGCGAATGCGACGCCGTCGCCCATGTGGTGCGCTGCTTCGAGGATGGCGACGTCACCCATGTCGAGGGCGGCGTCGATCCGATCCGCGACATAGAGACGATCGAGACCGAGCTGATGCTCGCCGATCTCGACAGTCTGGAAAAACGCGTGATCCCGCTCGAGAAAAAGGCCAAGGGCGGCGACAAGGATTCCAAGGAGCTGCTCGATCTGATGCGGCGCTGCCTCGATCTCTTGCGCGAGGGCCGACCGGCGCGGGTCGTGGAGATCAAGCCGGAGGAGCGCGGCGCGCTCGCCGGGCTCGGCCTGCTCTCGTCCAAGCCCGTGCTCTATGTCTGCAATGTCGAGGAGAGCGCGGCTGCCACGGGCAATTCCTTCTCCGAGAAGGTGGCGGCGCGGGCGCGCGAGGAAGGCGCGGCGACAGTGGTGGTCTCGGCCAAGATCGAGAGCGAGATCGCCGTGCTGCCTGCCGAGGAGCAGAAGGACTATCTCGAGGCGGTCGACCTCGCCGAGCCGGGCCTCAACCGCGTCATCCGCGCCGGCTATGACCTGCTGCATCTCCTCACTTATTTCACCGTGGGGCCGAAGGAGGCTCGCGCCTGGACGATCGAGGCGGGCACGCGCGCGCCGCAGGCGGCGGGCGTCATCCACACGGATTTCGAGAAGGGCTTCATCCGCGCCGAGACCATCGCCTATGCCGATTATGTGACGCTGCGCGGCGAGGCCGGCGCGCGCGAGGCCGGCAAGCTGCGGCTCGAGGGCAAAGATTATGTGGTGGCGGACGGCGACGTGCTGCATTTCCGCTTCAACAACTGAAGGACGCCCCCCGATCCGAGACGCCCGCTGCGCGGGCTCCTCAGGACGAGGGTGACGGGACGATCGTCCTTCCGCCCAATGACCGCGCCCCTGCTTCGTCCTGCCTTCACGCCGAGCTGACGTCCCGGCGGTGGATCGGTGCTATAAGGCGCAACTGGCGCGAACGCAGGCGAAGGAGCGGGGGCGGAATGAAGACGCTGGTTCTGTTCGCGCATCCGGCGCATCGGCATTCTCGCACCAATCGCGCGATGCTGGACGCGGCGCGGCGGATCGGAGGCGTCACCATCGTCGATCTCTATGCGGACTATCCGAGATTCGAGATCGACGTCGAGCGCGAACAGCGACGGCTGCAGCAGCATGAGGCGATCGTCTTTCAATTTCCGCTCTACTGGTATTCGACGCCTTCCTTGCTCAAGGAATGGCAGGACCTCGTGCTCGAGCACGGCTTCGCCTATGGCGAAGCGGGCGACGCCCTCGCCGGCAAGCCCTGGCTCTGCGCCATCACCACCGGCGCGCCGGAGCACGCCTATGGGCCGGACAGCCGCGATTATCCGCCGGTTCGGCAATTGCTGCTGCCGCTCGAGGCGACGGCCAATCTCTGCCGCATGAGCTTTCTCGCTCCCTATATTCTGTTCGGCGCGCTCGAGGCCGAGGAGACGCGGCGGCGGGAGCATGTGAACGGCTATATCCGCCTGCTCGAGGCGCTGCGCGACGATCGGCTCGACCTCGCCGCTTCGCGCGCCAGCGACTATCTCGCCGCCTCGCGGCTCGACCGCATGATCGGGTGAGCGACGATGGACGGCTTGTTCTTCCAGTCCTTCGTCTATCTCTGCGCCGGGGTGACGGCCGTCCCTCTGGCCAAGCGCTTCGGTCTCGGATCGGTGCTCGGCTATCTGGTCGCCGGCGTCGTCATCGGCCCGCTGATCGGCATCGTCGGCGCGGAGACGCAGAAGCTGCAGGAGTTCGCCGAGTTCGGCGTCGTGATGATGCTGTTCCTGGTCGGCCTCGAGCTCGAGCCGCGACAGCTCTGGGCGATGCGCGACCGCCTGCTCGGACTGGGCGGGCTGCAATTCGTCGCCACGGCGCTGGCGGTGTGCGGCCTCGCCTTCGCGGCCGGGACGGGCGCGCCCGCCGCGCTGGCGATCGGGCTGATGGCGGCCGGCTCCTGCACCGCGATCGTTCTCCAGACGCTCTCGGAGAAAGGACTGCTCGAGAGCGACGGCGGCAAGGCCAGCTTCGCCGTGCTGCTGCTGCAGGACATTGCGGTCATTCCGACGCTGGCTCTGCTGCCTCTGCTGGCCGGACCCGGCGCACATGCGGCGAGCGGCGAGACGGCGGAGCATGTGACGTCTCTCGTTCACGGCCTGCCGGGCTGGGCCGCCGGCGCCGTCACGCTGGCGGCGATCGCCCTCGTGGTGATTGGCGGGCATTTTCTCACGCGGCCGCTCTTTCGTTTCATCGCCTCGGCGCAGCTGCGCGAAATGTTCACCGCCACCGCGCTGCTGCTGGTGATCGGCATCGCGCTATTGATGACGCTGGTCGGCCTGTCGCCGGCGCTCGGCGCGTTCCTCGCCGGCGTCGTGCTCGCCGACAGCGAATATCGCCATGAGCTCGAGAGCGACATCGAGCCGTTCAAGAGCCTGCTGCTCGGCCTGTTCTTCATCACCGTCGGCGCGGGGATCGATTTTTCGCTTCTGATCGAGCATGCGCCGCTCGTGCTCGGACTGACCGCGGCGCTCATTTTCGTCAAGGCGGCCGTGTTGTATTCGATCGGCGGCGCGTTCCGGCTGCGCGGCGCCGATCGCTGGCTTTTCACGCTCGGTCTGGCGCAGGCGAGCGAGTTCGCCTTCGTCCTCCTCGCCTTCGCGGCGCAGAACGCCATTCTGCCCGATGCGGTCGCCAAGCTTCTTCTGCTCGTCGCCGCTCTGTCGATGCTGGCGACGCCGCTCCTCTTCATCCTGTTCGATCGCGTGATCCTGCCGCGCACGACGAAGGAGCAGGCGCGCGCGGCCGATGCGATCGACGCGAGAGGCGTCGCCATCATCGCCGGCATCGGCCGCTTCGGGCAGATCGTCAATCGCATGTTGCGCTCCAACGGCTATGAGACCGTGGCGCTCGATCTCGGCGCCGCGACCGTCGACGCCGCCGCCCGGTTCGGCGTCAAGGCGTTCTTCGGCGACGCGGCGCGACCAGACTTGCTCGAGGCCGCCGGACTGATGGAGGCGCGCCTCCTCGTCGTCGCCATCGACGACCGGGAGCGCGCCCTGACCATCGTCAGATACGCCAAGCGCGTGCGCCCCGACATTCACATCGTCGCCCGCGCCTATGACCGGCTGCATGTCTATGATCTCTACAGCGCCGGCTGTGACGACATCATCCGCGAGACCTTCGACGGCGCGGTGCGCGCCGGACGCTCGGCCCTGGAGGCGCTCGGCGTCCACCCTTATGAAGCCGAGAAGATCGTGAAGACCTTCGTCAAGGGCGATCGCAGGTCGCTGCGCAAGCTCGCCGAGGCCCATGATCCGAACCTCGCGCCGCAGGAGAACGCCGCCTACATCGCGCTGGCCAAGCAGGCGCGCGAGGAAGAAGAGGAAATGATGTCGGTGAGCCGCCAGCCGGGCAAGGGCGCGACCGACCGCGCCTGGCGCCCCTACGCGCGCGGAAACGCGGAGAGCGCGCCGTAGCCGGTCGTCACCTAATCCGATGCGTCCAAGAGCGAGCCGAGGCCGGGAGATCGGGTGAAGACCAAAGTCCTGCCACCCTCGTCCTGAGAGCTTGTGAATCTTTCGATGTTCGCGATTTTGGACCTCAGCCAAATCAGTAACTCGGAGGGCACAAAAACGCCGAAGAGCCAATTGATTCACCAGCTCTGAGGAGCCCGCGAAGCGGGCGTCTCGAAGAACGGCCACAGCGAGACGCCCGAGAGTTCCGCCCCGCGGCCGTTCTTCGAGCCCCGGGCTTTCCAAAATCCTGTTTGATCGCTAGGGTCCCGCGGTCGTATGAACGGAGCGCAGCACCGGCTCGGCGCATGCTTTGCATGGGTTTATCAGTGTGCTAGCAGCGAATCGCCGGACCTCTTTGCGCAAGGAGCGTGGCTAGGTGCAAAAGAGAGAGAGATCGAGAGTCGAAATGGCCATCCGCGCAGGTGACCAAGACCTTGCCGAAACTGCCGACGCCGCCGCTTCCTCTCGGCCGTCGGCGAAGGTGATCCTCGCGGGACATTCCCATCTCACCGCCTTGACTGTCAATCATGTGAAGCACCCGCCGGCGCTGCGCAAGCGCGACAATCTTCACGTGCTCGAAGGAACTTGGCCGCGCGACGAAGCCTATTGGCGCGCCCTCGCCGACAACGCCGCCGGCGCCGACCTCGTGATCATCTGGGGCGGCAACGAGCATAATGTCGGCTACTTCTTCCAGGCAGCCTTCGCCTTCGACTTCCTCTCCAACAAGGTGAAGCGGCTGATCCCCAGCTTCCAGATCGTCTCGCAGAGCCGCATCAAGCGCCGCTTCAACGAGATCGACCTCGACGAATTGAACGGCGTGCTCGCCATGCTGAACGAGCGCGGGCCGTCCTCGGTGACGCTTCTGGGCACGCCGCCGCCCAAGAAGGACAATGAGGCGCTGCGCAAGCTGCTCGCGCAGGAGCCCTATTTCTGCGATTGGGCGGCCCAGCTCGGCCAGAGCATAGAGGACATCAAGATCACCGATCCGCATGTCCGCCTGAAGATGTGGTTCCTGCTGCAGGACATGATCGCCGAAATCGCTCATCGCCACGGCGCCCGTTTCATTCCCGTGCCGAGAGAACTGCAGGACGAGGATGGCTTCCTGCTCGAGCAATATTGGCATCCGGACGTCACCCACGCCAACGCCGCCTATGGCGCGATCGTGCTGAAGCAGGCGCTGGAGGACGTCGCCGCGTGAAGAGGGGCGCGAGCCATCCCTATCTCGCTCTGCCGGACACGGCCTTCTGGTCGCGCTCCGTCGCCCGCGGCTATGACGCACAGGCGCTCGTCGGAGCCGAGGCGCCGCTGCTGCGCGCGGACGACAGGATCATGTCGGCCGGAAGCTGCTTCGCCGCCAATATCATCCCCTTCTTCGAGAGCGCCGGCTTTCCCTATGTGCGCACCGAATGCGTCGAGGAGGCCGACCGCTATGGCTATCACCTCTATTCGGCCGCCTATGGCAACATCTATACGGCGCGGCAGCTGCGGCAGATGCTGGAGCGGGTCGCGGGCGACTTCCGCCCGGTCGAGGACCGCTGGGCCATAGACGAGGCGGTCATCGACCCGTTTCGCCCCGGACTGCCCGATCCGGCCGGATCGGACGAGGAATTCGATCTCATCCTCGCCTCGCATCACGAGCGTATTCGCGAGGCGATCGCGCAAGCGAGCCTCTTCGTCTTCACCCTAGGCCTCACCGAGGCCTGGGTCTCCAGAGCCGATGGCGCGGTGTTTCCCGCCTGTCCGGGGACCATCGCCGGCGCCTTCGATCCCGATCGCCACGCTTTCGTCAATTTCCGCAGCGGCGAGACCCGCGACGATCTCATCGCCGCCGTGCGGCTGCTGAAACGATTCAATCCCGCCATTCGCGTGATGGCGACCGTCTCGCCGGTGCCTCTCGTCGCCACCGCCTCCGGCGCCCATGTGCAGCGCGCGACCGCCTATAGCAAAGCGGCTTTGCGAGCGGCCTGCGAGGAGACGGCGATGGACTGCCCCGACCTCGTCTATTTCCCGGCCTATGAGATCGTCACCGGGCCGCATTCGGCCGGCTTCTTCGAGGCCGATCTGCGCTCCGTCAGCCCTGCCGGCGTGCAGGCGGTGATGGATGTGCTGTTCCGCCACAGCGATCGTCCCGCGCGCCCGGCCGGGGAGCGCGCCGCCGCCGAGGCGATGCGCCGCGCGCGCGAATTGTCGAAAGCGCTGTCGGAACGCGAATGCGAGGAAATGGCCGCCGACCGCGCCCCGCCCGAGGCGGGGTGACCGCCGAGCCGACCGACATTGCGGGCTTGCGCCCGCGCCTCCGCCTCCCCATTTCCGCGGCGGGTTCGCCGAACGGAGCTCCAATGCTGCAAGACGCCATCGACGCCGCGCGCCAAATTCTCTCGCCGCCCTTCCGCAATGTGCTGCTCAAGAGCCTCGGCATGACCTTCGCGCTGCTTGCGCTCGCCTGGGTCGGGCTCGACAAGCTCGCCCTCTCCTTCGTCAGCGTCGATAATGTCCTGCTGCATACGGCGGTCACTTTCGTGACCGGCGCCGGGCTCGTCGTCGGCCTCGCCTTTCTGATCGCGCCGATCTCGGTGCTGGTGGCGGGCCTCTTCCTCGACGATCTCGCCGAGATCGTCGAGCGGGAGATCGATCCCGAAGGGCCGCCCGGACGCCCGCTGCCCGCCGGTCAGGCGATGATCATGGCGCTGCGCTTCGCGCTGGTCTCGGCCGGCGTCAATTTCATCGCGCTGCTGCTGCTGCTCGTGCCCGGCATTAATGCGATCGTCTTCATCCTGGCCAACGCTTTCCTGTTCGGCCGGGAATATTTCGCCTTCGCCGCGACGCGCTATCGCTCGCTGACGGAAGCGCGCGAGATGACGCGCCGCCATGCGACGACCCTGTTCGTCGCCGGCCTGTTCATCGCCGGCTTCGTCGCCGTGCCGGGGCTCAATCTGCTGACGCCGCTGTTCGGCGTCGCCTTCATGGTGCGACTGCACAAGCGGCTCGCGGCCACGCCGGCCCCGCGGCCTTTTGTGCGCGCGCCGTGAGGAGGCGACGAGATTCCGCCCTGCCGCTCTAAATTGCTTCGCTTCGCTCGCGATGACGAGCCCCTGCGAGGCAGGACGTCCATCATCGCAAGGAGCGAAGCGACGAAGCAATCCAGCCGCCCGCACGGCTGAAGGATTGCTTCGCTTCGCTCGAAACCTACGCGAGCCGCTGCGCCTGATATTGGCCGGTCTTGCGATAGCGGTAGAGATAGGACGGGACGATCGCCTCGATCGCCGTCGGCGCGAGGCCGAGCCCTTCCAGCGTCATGCCAGTCGATTTCGCCTGCGCCGAGACGACATTGTCATGGCGCAGCAGCTCGACCTGATCGGGGGTCATCGACAGCAGCTTCGGGAACAGGCCGAAGGACAGCGCGCCCGCGATCTTGGTGATCAGCGCCACCTTCTTGCCGGCGAGGAAGGACATGGGCAGGATGCGGCGGTCGCGCTCGGTCACCTCGAGCACATATTGCACGAGCTCGCGGAAGCTCTTCACCTCCGGCCCGCCGAGCTCATAGGTCGCCCCGGCGGCGGCGCGGCCGTCGACCGCCAGCGCCACGGCGCGCGCCACATCGCCGACATAGACCGGCTGGAAGCGCGTTCCCTCGCCGACCACGGGAATGACGGGGAAGTAGCGGGCCATCGTGGCGAAGCGGTTGAAGAAATCATCCTCCGGGCCAAACACGACCGACGGCCGAAAGATCACCGCGGCGGGGAAGGCCTCGCGCACCGCCGCCTCGCCGGCCGCCTTGGTGCGGGCGTAGACAGAGGTCGAATGGGCGTCGGCGCCGAGCGCCGAAATCTGCACGAAATGGATGGCCCCCGCCGCCTCCGCGGCTTCGGCGACCGCCTTGGCGCCTTCGGCGTGCAGGGCCGAGAAGCTCTGCTTGCCGCCCTCGGCGAGAATGCCGACCAGATTGACGACGGCGTCGGCGCCCTTCACCGCGGCGGCGATCGAGGCCTTGTTGCGCAGATTGGCCTGGATGGGGAAAATCTGCCCGACCTTGCCGAGCGGCTGCAAATGGAAGGCGAGATCAGGCCGGCGGCAGGCGACACGAATGCGCCAGCCGTCGCGGGCGAGCGCGCCCACGACATGGCGGCCGATGAAGCCCGACCCGCCGAACACCGTCACGAGCCGACCCGACTCCAACACATCTGCGCTCATTGCTGAAGGCCCCTCGCCGATGGCGCCCGGCCCATTCGCCAGCGCGCTCCTGGAACATCTGTCTCGAGCCGACGCCATAGCGCGAATCAGGTGAAAATGGAATGGCGTAAGGAATGTTCGCCATCATAGCGCTCGACCACCCCGTGCGAGGCGCGGCGCTTTCGCTCGCGCGCATGCGCTGCGCCGCAGCATTCGCGATATGTGAAGTCGCACATCGAGAAACGACGGCGCCGACCATACTCCCTCTCGTCCTGAACCGAAACATTTCAAGGTTCTTCTGGAATTGAGGAGTTGGAAAGATGAACATGCAGAACGCTTCTCGCGCCCTCCGCCTCGCTCTCGTCGGCGGCGCGGCTCTCGCGGCGACCAGCCCGGCCTTCGCGGGTCCGAAGCTCTTCGCCTATCTCAACAACAGCTTCATCGCCAATGGCACCACCGAGACCAACGCCAACGGCAATGTCGATCCCTTCACCATCGAAGTGTTCTCGGCCGGCAATGAATGCCTGCGCATCGCAGTGAACAATCAGGAGACCGACCTCGAGGCGACTCTGGTCGCGCCCGACGGACGCACCTGGCGCGATGACGATGGCAACGGCTCGCTGCGTCCGCTGGTCAAGGCGATCACCACCACGCGGGGATGGCATATTCTGCGCATCTCCAACTTCTCGGGCGCGTCGGTCAACGCCGACTTCACCTTCCAGGTCTGGCGCCTGCCCTCGACGAGCTCGCTCTGCGCCGGCGCGACGACGCCGCTCTCCACCGTCTCTCTCAATGCGGTGAAATCACAGGTCGTTCCCCAGAAGGCCCAGACGGGCGGCACGCGCTGAGCGAGCCCACCGCCAGCTTCGACTGCGCCCTCGCCCGCGAGGGCGCAGCTCTCGTCTGTCTCGTTCATTTCTCCGTTCGCGCGCGTCTGCCGGAGCGCGCCGCTCCGTCACCCCAACGCCACCGTCTCCCCGAACAGCCGCCGATATTCGCCGAGCGCAAAGCGGTCGGTCATGCCGGCGATATAATCCGCCACATGGCGCGCGCGGCCCTGCTCCGCGCGGGCCAGCTCGGCCCATTCGGCGGACATCAGCCCCGGATCGGCGAGATAGACCGGGAACAGCCGCGAGATCACCTCCTCGGCGCGCGTCCAGACGCCGACGATCTTCTCGTGCCGATACATGCGCGGGAACAAAAACGCCTTGATCGAGCGGTCGGCCTCGGCCATGGGCGGCGAGAAGGCGACCATGGCGACGCCGGCGCGCCGCACGTCCTCGGCGCTCTGCGGCGCCGTCAGCGCGAGCCGCTTCTTCGACTGCACGATCACATCCTCGACGAAGCGCGTGATGACGCGCCGCACCAGCTCGTGAATGATTCGCGTCTCCTCGATCGCGCCATAGACGGCGGCGATCTCGTCGAGCATCACGCCGATGAACGGCGCCGCGGCGATGTCCTCGAGCGTGAACAGGCCGGCGCGCAGCCCGTCGTCGATGTCATGGGCGTCATAGGCGATGTCGTCGGCGATCGCCGCCGCCTGCGCCTCGGCGCTGGCGAATGTATCGAGCCCGAGCGGAAACTGCGCGTCGAACTCCCTCACATAGGCCGGCAGGACGCGCGCGGCCTTCGGGCCGGCGAGCGGGCCATTGTGCTTGACGACGCCTTCCAGCGTCTCGAAAGTGAGATCGAGCCCGTCATAGCGGGCGTAACGGCGCTCCAGCAGAGTGACGACGCGCAGCGCCTGGGCGTTGTGGTCGAAGCCGCCGTGATCGGCCATACAGCGTTGCAGCGCGCGCTCGCCGGCATGGCCGAAGGGCGGGTGGCCGAGATCATGGGCGAGCGCCACCGCCTCGGCCAGATCTTCATCGAGAGCGAGCGCCCGCGCGAGCGCCCGCGCGATCTGCCCGACCTCGATCGTATGCGTCAGCCGGGTGCGAAAATGATCGCCGTCGAGCGGCACGAACACCTGTGTCTTATGTGCGAGGCGGCGGAAGGCCGTCGAATGGATGATACGGTCGCGGTCGCGCTGGAACTCGGTGCGGGTCGGCGAGGCGTGCTCGGGAAAGAGCCGCCCGCGCGACGCCGCCGGATCGCAGGCGTAGACGGCGCGGCGGGCCGGAGGAAGGTCCAGGGTCGCCAAACGGCTGCTCCTGTCATTGCAAGGTCGCACGGGCGGCCATATGTTGCCGGAAGGCTTATCCTGGCGCGGCGGCGGCGCGCAAGGGTCCGGGCCGATGAATGGAAAGGCCGAGCAAGATGGACGTAGCGCAGAGCATCGCGAAACCAGAGCTGACCGAGCGCGCGGCCAAGCGCATTCTCGCTCTTCTGGCCGCCGAGGCGGCGGGCGCGGCGATGCGCGTCGGCGTCGGCGGAGGCGGATGCTCGGGCTTCCAATACACCTATTCGGTCGAGCCCGCGCCGAGCGCGGACGATGTGGCGATCGAGCGCGACGGCGCGAGGCTCGTCGTCGATCCGGTCTCGCTGGCCTATCTCGCCGGCGCGCGCATCGATTTCGTGGACGATCTGATGGGCCAGTCGTTCCGCATCGAGAATCCCAACGCCACATCCTCCTGCGGCTGCGGCTCGAGCTTCTCGCTCTGAGTCGGCGACGCGCCTGAAGGCTCGCGGTCCAGAAAACGCTCGGGCCGCGGCGACCTCGGCTAGAGCGCTTTCCGATCGAACGGAATCGTTCGATCGATCAGAATTCGCTCAAACGAAAGAAACCTAGAGGCGCTGTCCGATCCAATCGGATCGGATGGCGCTCTAGCGCAAGGCCCTCTACAGCGGAGCTTCGCTTGGACGCGCTCTTCATCGGCCACGCCTATATCGACGTCACCATGCGCACGAAGACGGTGCCGCATGGCGATCAGAAATCGGTCGCCGAGGACTATGCCGTCTCCTTCGGCGGCAATGCGGTGACGGCCGGCTTCGCTTGCGCCAAGCTCATCGGCAAGGGCGTCGATCTCGTCACCTCGCTCGCGCCGGACTGGCTCGGGCACATGTTCATGGACATGACGGCGAGCTATGGCATTCGCGTGCATCCGCGCCGGGTGCGGCGCTCCTCGCTCTCCTTCGTGCTGCCCAATGACGGCAAGCGCGCCATTCTGCGCGCCCGCGACGCCGATTTCCTCGAGGATTTTCCGCGCATCGACGTGAGCGGCCTCGAGGTGCTGCATGTCGACGGCCATATGAGCGACGCCGCCATCCATTACGCGCGCGGATGCCGTGAGACCGGCGCGCTGGTGTCTCTCGACGGCGGCGCGCTGCGGCCGGGCATTCTGGAGCTCCTCGACTTCGTCGATGTCGCGGTGGTGGCCGAGCGCCTGTGCGAGCAGATGTCGCTATCGGAAACGGAAATGCTCGCCTTCTTGCGCGGCAAAGGCTGCCGCATCGGCGGCGTCACCACCGGCGAGCACGGCATGTTGTGGTACGACGAATCCGGCGAGGTGTCGCGCCTGCCCGCTCTGCCGGTGCCCAAGGAGAAGGTCGTCGACACTTCGGGCGCGGGCGATGTGTTCCACGGCGCCTACGTGGCCTCCTTTCTCCAGCGTCCGCAGGCGCCCTGGCGCGAGCATTTCGGCTTCGCCCGCGCCGCCTCGGCTTTCAAAATTCAGCATCTCGGCAATGAAGCCGGCCTGCCGACGCAAAACGACATCACGGCGACGCTCGCGCTGTTTCCGCCGACCGACGAAGAGTAGCGGTTCGGCGCGAAGTCGGTCGGGCGCCGAGCAAGGCGGGGGGCGGACCATGCTCGACCTCGCGATTCCTGATTCTGGGCCTCTCATAACTTTCGGACTTCTCGATCGACTCGATCTGTTGAGCCGCGGCCCATCGCATCGCCGATGCGATCGCTCGGGCGCGCTTCCTCGCATTCGCGGCGGCGCGCCCGCCTAGAGACACAGCGCAGAAACCTGTTCTTGGCATTCCCGCAGGCCTTGATATGCTCGTCGCCACGATCGGACTTTGAATCGCGCGAGACGAGCAGACCGGCGGCTCGCCCCCGTCGCCGACAGCCGGGCGGGAGGAGCGTTGAGAAAACCGGAACATTGGAGCGGCGGAGGCGGCGGACCGCGGCGGTTCGACCCTTTCGCCTCCGCCCGCGGCGGGCGGCCTCCCGCTCCGATCGGCGACGCCGAGGCGCAGCCGGCGCGCCTGCCCTGCGCGAGCGAGCGTCACGAGCCGGCCCGTCATGACCCGGTCTATGCCGCTCTCGACCTCGGCACCAATAATTGCCGGCTGCTGATCGCGCGTCGCGAACATCGGGCGCGGCGTAAGAGCGACATGCTGCGCGTCGTCGACGCCTTCTCGCGCATCGTGCGGCTCGGCGAGGGCGTGAGCCAGGCGCGCCGCATCAGCGAGGGGGCGATCGAGCGCACTTTGGCGGCGCTCGACATCTGCCGCGACAAGATGAGCGCGCGCGGCGTCACCCGCGCCCGGCTCGTCGCCACACAGGCCTGCCGCGCCGCCGAGAATGGCGAGGAGTTCGTTCAGCGGGTTCTCGACCGTACCGGCCTCGAGCTCGAGATCATCGACCGCGAGACCGAGGCGCGCTACGCCGCCCGCGGCTGCGGCGCGCTCGCCGACCCCCAGGCAGACAGCGTCCTTTTGTTCGATATCGGCGGCGGCTCCACCGAGCTCGTCTGGCTGGCGCGAGCCGCGGGCGCGGCCGGATTCGAGCTGCGCCATTGGACCTCGCTCGAGATCGGCGTCGTCTCGCTCGCCGAGCATTATGGCGGCCGCAGCGTCGATGCGACGACCTTCGCGGCGATGACCGAGCGCGCCCTCGCGGCGCTGTCGCCCTTCGCCGCGATGACGGCGGTGGAGCGCCGCTGCCAGCGTTTTCACCTCCTCGGCACCTCCGGCACGGTGACGACACTCGCCGGCGTCCATCTCGGTCTCGAGCGTTACGACCGCTGGCGCGTCGACGGGCTATGGCTCTCCGACGAAGATGCGACGAAGGCGATCGACCTGCTGCGCGCCATGGATTTCGATCAGCGCTCCGCCAATGGCTGCATCGGGCCACAACGCGCCGATCTGGTGCTCGCCGGCTGCGCCATTTTCGAGGCGATCCGCAGCGTCTTCCCAGCCGCCCGCACCCGCATCGCCGACCGCGGCCTGCGCGAGGGCATCCTGCTCGAGCTGATGGAAGAGGATGGACTCCGCGCGAGCGAACGCTGAGCCTCGCTTTCAAATCGCGGGGACGCTTCCTCCACGATCTCCTCGCATCGGTCTTTGCGCCGGCGTCTGAAAGCACCGCCGACGCGCCCGCATGATGGAAAACGCAAGAACGGCCGCGCGAAGCGCGGCCGTTCGGGGGTCGGAGCGTCAAAACGACGATCAGAACGGATAGTAGCGAATGCTCGTGAAGATCATGCTGTTGCGGCCCTGAGGCGACCCGCCCAAGCCTTGGAAGCCGTCTCTCACCGTATAGGAATATTGTACGCCGGCTTTGAACTTGCCGAACGAGCCGGAATACAGCGTGTGCCAGAATCCCCCGGTGAGCTGTCGTACGGATTTGGTCTGGCCCGCGCAAACCGTGAGAGCAGCCGGCAGCAGCCCCGAGTTCTCGATCCCGCATCCCGAGTTATCATACGCCCAATTGCCGTAGCCGCCGGCGTAAGTCGTCCCACCGACCGTTTCGAACTGCGGCTGAGCGCTCGAAAACTCGCCGCCGGCGAAAGCGTAGACATCCGTCTGAGGCGTGACATGTCCGATCGCGCCGATGAGGAGCATTCGCTGTTGGATCGGCAGAGGCGCGCCGGTGATCGACGTCGTCGCATCCGGCAATCCGGACGCGCCATAACGACCGATGCCATGCCCGATCGCGCCCGACACTTGGAAGTCCAGCAGCTTGGGAACGACCGGCACGATCACGCTGGCGCCGCCGCCGCCGGCCCAAACGCTGTGATTGCCCAAATAGGCGCGGCTGGTGAAGTCGCGCAGGAGTCCGAAGCCCTCCACATGGATATGGCGATCGAGAATGGTCGGATCCCAAGCCACCTTGGCAATCAGATCGGGCATCCGATTGAAGCTGTAGTTGTTGGACGAATTGTACAATCCACCGCCCAAGGGAGCGCTGACGACGAGCGGGACGCCGCCGCCGGGGAGCGTGGCGACATTGGTGAATCCCGGCGCCACATTCGCGGGAACGGCGGCGAATGTCGTCGCAGCCTCTTCCGCCGCGAAAGCGACGCTGAACTCCTTGCCGAAGTTCTTGGTGATGCGCAGACCCGGCTGGCGCGCGAAGACGAAGCCCGGAATATATTGCGCGTCGATCTGCGGCGGCGTCAGAATCGTCTCGGGCTTGATGCCGTTCGAATTGGTCGTCGCCAGCGTCCATGCCTGGCCAGCCAGGAAGTGCAGGTCGAACTCGTTCAAGTCGAGGCTGGTGTAGAGCTGTCGAATGCGTGGATTATAGGAGCTGGTCTGGTTGGAATTGGCGGTCTGCGCCGCGCCGAGAAAGTCGATCTCCACATAGCCCGTCAAATGCGTCGACGGGTCGACGTCGCCATCCGCGCGCAGAGACAGTCGGCTCTGACGGGCGCTGAACCGAAATTCATCCGTATGTCCGGCCGGATTGTTGGCGAACGGAATATTCTGGAAGCCCTCGACGATATCGCTGCCCATCCAATGAGTGCGATAGACGCTCTCGGCGGCAAAGAAGCCGCCCGGGGTCAGTGTGACGCCCGGGAGTTTGTCGAGCGAGACCGGAGCGGGAGGGTCGCTCTTCACGGTTTTAACGGCGCCGCGATCGGCATGCTGATGCTGCGGAGGGGCCTTCTGCTGCTTGTCGAGCCGGCTCTCGAGAGCGTGCTGCTTCGCCTTCAGCTCACGGATCTCGGCCATGAGGGCGCGAAGTTCCGCCATCGTCTCCTTATCGGCCGCCGCGGCCGGAAGACTTGACGAAAGGAGGAGCGCCACGGTTCCGACGCCGCCCAGTAGCCTGGATCGGCACACTCTATGCCTAAGTTTTGAGCGGAAATGCACTAGCTCCTCCTTCGCCACGGCGCCGCAGCCGTGAGCTAGAGAGGAATTGTGAAATTTTTATAACATCGTAAGGATTTCTACCTACGTGATTTCATTTAGCTTTGGAGCCCCGCATTTCCGCCGCCACTATGACGACATCGTGTCCTTGACGCGGCGCTTTTCGTTCACTGCTGTGACGCCTCTGGTCCACACGCGACGCGACGAAGAGCGGCGTCGACGCTCTGCCGCATCGAGCGACGCATGGGCAAATGGCCAACGGCTGTCCTCCTAGCCTCACGGTCCAGAAGCGCGCTCGCGCCGAGGCCGGCACATGCGCCCGCCGCTCGATTGACTCACCCCATTAACACCATTAATCTAGTAGATATATATCTTAATAGGGATGGAGGTCCCATGCTGCTGACGCCTTGCCTTCGCCTGCTCCGCCGCCTTCCAATTCTCTCGGCGATGATCCTCGCGGCGCCGGCGCCGAAGCTCTCCGCCGCCGAAATCCGCATCCTCAACGTCTCCTATGATCCGACGCGCGAGCTGTACAAGGAGATCAACCCAGCCTTCGCCGCTCATTGGAAGGCCAAGACCGGCGATACGGTTGCGATCCAGGCCTCGCACGGCGGCTCGGGCAAGCAGGCGCGCTCGGTCATCGACGGGCTCGACGCCGATGTCGTGACGCTTGCGCTCGCCGCCGATATCGATGCGGTCGCCGCCAAGAGCGGGAAGATCGCCGCCGATTGGCAGAAGCGTCTTCCCAATAATTCGACGCCATACGCCTCGACGATCGTCTTCCTGGTGCGCAAGGGCAATCCGAAGGGCGTCAAGAATTGGGACGATCTCGCCAAGCCCGGCGTGTCGGTGATCACGCCAAATCCCAAGACCTCCGGCGGCGCCCGCTGGAACTATCTCGCCGCCTGGGGTTATGGGCTGAAGACCTATGGCGGCGACGAGGCCAAGACGCTGGATCTGGTGAAGGCCATCTACAAGAATGCGCCGGTTCTCGACACCGGCGCGCGCGGCTCCACCATCACCTTCGCGCAGCGCGGCATCGGCGACGTGCTCATCGCCTGGGAGAACGAGGCCTTTCTCGCTCAGAAGGAGTTCGGCGCCGACAAGCTCGAGATCGTCGTGCCGCCGCTGTCGATCCTGGCCGAACCGCCCGTCGCCCTCGTCGACGGCAATGTCGACGCCAAGGGAACGCGCAAGGTCGCGGAAGCCTATCTGAACTTCCTCTACACGCCGCAGGCGCAGAAGATCATCGCCAAGAATTTCTATCGGCCCGCGCACCCGGAGTTCGCCGAGAAGAAAGATGTGAATAGCCTGCCGAAGCTCGAGCTCCTCACCATCGACGGCGCCTTCGGCGGCTGGGCCGCGGCGCAGAAGAAGCACTTCGCCGACGGCGGCGTCTTCGACGACATTCAAAAGCAGATCGCCGCCAACTGAAACGCCGGGGAGGGCGGAGCCGACGTCGGCTCCGCCCTCCCCTCTCACGGATGAGAGACGCGCCAGATCGTGCCATTGGCGTCCTCGCCGAAGAGCAGCGCGCCGTCCCTGGCGACGGCGACCGCGACCGGACGCCCCCAGACAGCCGCGTCATCGGCGACGAAGCCGGTCACGAAATCCTCATATTCGCCGGTCGCGCTCCCGTTCTCGAACCGCAGCCGCACGATCTTGTAGCCCGTGCGCTTGGCGCGATTCCATGAGCCGTGCAGAGCGACGAAGGCGTCGCCGGAATAGTCCCGCGGAAACTGATCGCCCTCGTAGAAGGCGACGCCGAGCGGCGCCGAATGCGGCTGGATCAGAACCTGCGGAGACAGGGCTCGACCGGCGAGATCCGGCCGCTCGCCGGCGTGGCGGGGATCGACATTGTCGCCGGCATAGCGCCACGGCCACCCATAGAACCCGCCCTCGCGCACATGCGTCACATAATCGGGCGGCAGATCGTCGCCGAGCATGTCGCGCTCGGCGACGGCGCACCAGAGCTCGTCGGACTTCGGCCGAAAGGCGAGGCTCGCGCAATTGCGCAGGCCGGTGGCGAAGACGCGTTTTTGTCCGCCCTGCGGATCGAAGGCGAGCACATCGGCGCGAAACAGCTCGGGACCATCGCTCGCGCCGACGCCATTGGCCCGCTCGAGCGCGGCGACCTGCTGCGCGGACGGTTGCGCATGTCCCTCGGCGACATTGGTGCGCGAGCCGACCGCGACATACAGCGTGCGGCCATCGGGCGAAAAGGCGATGTCCCGCGTCCAATGTCCGTCGCGCGGCAAATCCGCGACGACGATCTCGCCGGCGCCGGACGCCTCGAGATCGCCGGCGCGATAGGGATAGCGCCGCACCTGCGAGACCGTCGCGACATAGAGCCATTGCGGATCGGGGCCCGGCGGATAGAAGGCGAGGCCGGAGGGCCGCTCGAGATCGCGCGCGAACACATGCTCCGCTGGAGCGGCGCCGTCGAGACGCAAGACGCGCACGCGACCGCCGACGCTCTCGGTGACGAAGACATCGCCATTGGGCGCGACGCGAATGACGCGCGGGCCCTCGAGGCCGGTGGCGAGGACGCTGGTCGCGAAGCCCGCCGGGACGCGCGGCGCCGCATCGGCGGGGCGCGCGACGATCTGCGAGCGCGAGGCGACGGGATCGCTGGCGAGCGGCGCCGGAAGATCGCCGGCGGTGATCTGCCGGCGCACGCCCGGCGCGTCGGCGCGCCAATCGGAAAAAGCCGCGGCGCCTCGCAGCAAAGGGGCGGGCTCCGCCGCCGCCGGCCCGGCGCCGGCGATCGCGAGCAGGACCGCCCAATGGGAAATTCCGATTCTCATAGTCCACCGCCTCGATCGAATGTTTCGATGGCGCGCGCCCGCCTGCCGCCGCCCGGCGGCGCGCCCTGCGTCGGCTGGACATTACCACCGATCGACGGCGAGGGGAGCCGCGCGGAGGCGGGCGGCGACAGCGCCCCTATAGGAGAAGTGAGCAAAAGGAGATAGATTGACCATCGACGCCCACGCCGTCGAGGAGGCCGATCGTCCGCCATGTTGTCGAACAAAGCCAAATACGGCTTGAAAGCGCTGATTCATCTCGCCGGCGCCGAAGGCCAGTGCCTCGCCGGCGACATCGCGAAAGAGAATAATATTCCGCGAAAATTTCTCGACGCGATTCTGGTCGAGCTGAGGAACGCCGGGATCATCAACAGCAAGAAGGGCAAGCACGGCGGCTATCTGCTGGCGCGCCCTGCCGAGAAGGTCACCGTGGGCCAGATCATCCGCATTCTCGACGGGCCGCTGGCGCCGATCGCCTGCGCCAGCAAGACCGCCTATCAGCGCTGCGCCGACTGCCCCGACGAGGACGCCTGCGCCATTCACGACATCATGCTCGACGTGCGCGAATCGATCGCGCTCATTCTGGACCGCACCAGCATCGCCTCGCTGCGGGAACGGGGCAGCCGCGAAGCGCGGGTGCTGCGGTGAGGGGGTGCGAGGTGCGAGCCTGAAGGCTCGCTCAAGATTCGCGCCCCGGCGCAGCTTCCGTGCTCCCTTCCTTCGTGCTAGCTTTTCTGCCTTACAATCGATTGCCCCGACGACAGGGTTTCAAGACCGCGGGCCGGTTTTTACCGGATAGTGAAGCTAACGCGCTGGCAGAGGAATGAAATGAAAGCGTTTCTATCGCACAGCAGCAAAGATAAAGCCGTAGTGCGCGCGGTAGCAGACCGACTCGGGCTAGCTCGATGTGAATATGACGAATATACATTCGAGTTTACGCTGAACTCTGAAGCTATTAGGAACGCACTCAAGCGATCAACGCTATTTGTCTTCTTTCTATCCTATAACTCGATCCGCTCTGACTTTGTTGCCGAAGAGCTTCGCATTGCTCTTGAGTCTAGGTCTGCCGGCACACTACGGAGAGTGCTAATATTTTCATTAGACGTGACTTCTTACAAGGCGCTTCCGGAATGGATGCGTGAAATAAACGTGGCCTTTCACATTGCAAATGCAAAATCTATTTCAAGAAAAATAGAGGCATCTCTGATTGCGCTTGAAGCAGAAACTCGTTCAAGACTTGAAGTTTATATTCGAAGAGACGACGATGAGAGGGATCTACGTCGCGCTCTCCGACTAGCCCCTGGAAAAGCTCCCATTGCGCTCCATGCCGTTGGTCACTACGGCATTGGTCGCCGAACCTTCCTGCAGAAGTCTCTCACAGAACTATATCCACGAGCTATCACAGGCTTCATCGAAATCCCACTTCACCGATATGAAGGTGCGGAAGAATTCTATCGGAGGCTGCACGAACAACACGTCGTTGGTTCTCTGGAGGACGCAGTTAAGGATTTTGAGGCATTTGGACAAATGAGTCTTGACGAGCAGGTAGACGCGCTCGCGGACTTGATGGCCGATTTAAGTCGCCTTGGCGATTTCACAATTGTTGACGATCAAGGAGGCGCATACGACGAAGAGGGTAAATACAAGCCATTTCTAATTGAGCTATTGAAAAAACTTACTGGCTCTGCAAGGCCAGAGATTGGTTTTGTTCAAACACGCATGATGCCACCTGCTTACCGGGCAGCCTCGCCTAATTCTTATCATAGATTCGTCACTCGCTTGAGCGATGAACAAATTAAAGAGTTGCTGAGCTTCACGTTAAAGGATGCAGAAGTTGACTTTTCTGACGAACAACTAAATGCAATCACGCAACTGCTAGACGGACACCCTTTCAACGTCAAATTTGTTGTTCAGGCTATAAAGAGTTATGGCATTGATCTATTTATATCAGACCCACACGACTTGATCGAGTGGAAAGTAAGAAGAGCAGAGGATTTTTTGAAGCTGATCGAATTTAATGAGGCTGAAACGGACTTAATCGCCGCGCTGTCTGAGTATCGTTATTTTCCACTTGAGCTTTTACAAACAATAATGAAAAAAGATATCAGCGAAATAACCGCCGCCTTACGTAGACTTGAAGATCATTGCTGCATTGAGCGGCGAGATAAGTACTATCAAGTAGCCAGCCCAATCAGGGAGGCCGTCAGGCGCGACGAGCGATTTGAAAAGACAGACGCCTGGAAAAAGGCGATCGCCAATGCAATTACTTCTACAATTGGAGAATATAGAACGACGAGCAAATCCCGATCTATTTACTAGAAAGCGCAAACACCGCTCTTCTGCGAGGAGCATCCGCTCCCTCTTTCGTAGCAAATCTTATACTTCCATCTCATATACTTACAATTGCGCGAGATTGTTATGATCGACGGAAGTGGGCAGATTGTCTGGATTTCTGTAACCAAGCGCTTGCGATGAGCAATCGGCTAACGACGGACGGCCAAGTCGAGGCCCTTCGGCTCTCGGGTTTGTCGACCATCAGACTTGGTCGCGACCTGACTCCGATAATTCAAGCTCTAAAAACATATGACTCGCGCACCGCACAGAGAAACTGCCTTTTTCTAGAGGGATTCGATCTCAGAAATCGACGCCGATTAGATGAGGCTGAAAGTAAGTTTTTGAAAGCCTATGCACTTAGTTCTGGCAATGTTCACATAAACCGCGAACTAGCGGCGCTTTACTGTAAACAGCGGCGATATAATGAGGCTGAAGGCTACGCTAGAGCCGCCTACAAGCAATTCCCTACTAATGTCTATTTGCTTGACATAATGGCTGAAGCGCTATTGGGAAAGCGGCAGCTTGGTCTCGGCGTGGATGAAACTGAGTTGACCGACGTGATGCAATCGCTTGAGCGGTACGGCGATGCACCGGGATCTTCTTTCTATCTCATTCGGATGGCACAATCACAATTGTCTAACCGAAAATATAGGGACGCACTTCGGACGGTCAACAAGGCAATCGAGCGTAATGACAGCCATCCACCCGCTTACTTTCTGCGAACAGAGATTCTTTTAGCTCTCAATGATATTCCTCAGGCCGAACGTGATCTCGCTACCATCGATCAGTTACTTGCTGCCGAAGGCGGGTTCTCAGCAGATGATGAAGCGAGGAAAAGTGAGTTGGACATCAGAGTCCTCATCGAAAAGCGGCAATATAGTCAGGCGCATGCCGAAATTAAGAGAAAAGCTTTCGTTCTTCCGACCCACGTTTCTGACCGGCTTTCCCATAGTCTAGCCAAAGCTATCGCGTTTAGCGACGGCTTCGTCGCTAAAGAGCTACGAGAATGGGCGAATCATATACAAAAAAGGTAGTCGCCCATAGGACGACATGAGCCTCCCCCTCGCGCTCCCTTCCACGAATCGCTAAAATCCCCCTCATGGCCAAATCCGACGATCTCTTCGGCGGCGCTCAGCGCAAGCCCGCCTCCGCCGCTCCCGCCGCGAAGGCGCCCAAGGCGCCGGCGGAATATGACGCCGCCTCCATCGAGGTGCTGGAGGGGCTGGAGCCCGTCCGGCGCCGGCCCGGAATGTATATCGGCGGCAAGGACGAGGCCGCCATGCATCACCTCTTCGCCGAGGTGCTGGACAATTCGATGGACGAGGCCGTCGCCGGCCACGCCAGCTTCATCGAGGTTTCCCTCGAGCCGGACGGCTGGCTCACCGTCATCGACAACGGCCGCGGCATTCCCGTCGGCCCGCATCCGAAATTCCCCAAGAAATCGGCGCTGGAAGTGGTGATGACCATGCTGCACGCCGGCGGCAAGTTCGATTCGGGGGCCTATCAGACCTCCGGCGGCCTGCATGGCGTCGGCGTCTCGGTGGTCAACGCCCTCTCGGAGCGGCTCGAGGTCGAGGTCGCCCAGAACCAGCAGCTCTATCGACAGATTTTTTCGCGCGGACTGCCGCAGGGAAAGCTCGAGGAATTGGGCCGCATCGCCAATCGCCGCGGCACCAAGATTCGCTTCAAGCCGGACGCGGAAATCTTCGGCGCGGCGACGCATTGGCGCCCCGCCCGCCTCTTCCGCATGGCGCGCTCCAAGGCCTATCTCTTCGGCGGCGTCGAAATCCGCTGGCGTTGCGCTCCGGCGCTGATCGAGCCCGGCTCCGATGTGCCGGCCGAGGCGGTGCTGCGCTTCCCGGGCGGATTGCGCGATTATCTCGCCCGCGAGACCGAGGGCAAGGATCTCGTCGCCGATCAGCCCTTCGTCGGCAAAGTGCAGCGCGAGGGCGGCCATGGCTCGCTCGAATGGGCGATCGCCTGGTTCACCCATGAGGACGGCTTCTCCCATTCCTATTGCAACACGATTCCGACGCCGGACGGCGGCACGCATGAGGCGGGCTTCCGCCTCGCTCTGCTGCGCGGGCTCAAGGATCACGCCGAGCGCATCGGCCAGGCCAAGCGCGCAGCGCTGCTGACGGCCGACGATCTGATGGGCCAGTCGGCGGCGATGATCTCGGTGTTCATCCGCGAGCCGGAGTTCCAGGGCCAGAACAAGACGCGGCTGATGAATGTCGAGGCCTCGCGCGTCGTCGAGAATACGGTGCGCGACGCTTTCGATCATTGGCTCGCCGGCGCGCCGTCACAGGCGACCAAGCTCTTGGATTTCGCGGTGGAGCGCGCCGAGGAGCGGCTGCGCCGCCGCGCCGAGAAGGAGCAGGCGCGCAAATCGCCGACGCGCAAATTGCGCCTGCCCGGCAAGCTCGCCGATTGCACCAACACCTCGGCGCAGGGCTCGGAGCTGTTCATCGTCGAGGGCGATTCGGCCGGCGGCTCGGCCAAGGCGGCGCGCGACCGCGCCAGTCAGGCCGTCCTGCCCTTGCGCGGCAAGATTCTCAATGTCGCCTCGGCGGGCAAGGAGAAGTTCGCGGCCAATCAGCAGCTCGCCGATCTCGCCCAGGCGCTCGGCTGCGGCTCCGGCTCGCATTATCGCGACGAGGATTTGCGCTACGACAAGATCATCGTGATGACCGACGCCGATGTGGACGGCGCCCACATCGCCTCGCTGCTCATCACCTTCTTCTTCCGCCAAATGCCCAAGCTCATCGACGGCGGCCATCTCTATCTCGCCGTGCCGCCGCTCTATAAGCTGACGCAAGGCGCCAAGACGGTCTATGCGCGCGACGACAGGCATCGCGACGAGCTGGTGAAGAAGGTGCTGACCGGCAAGGGGAAGATCGAGACGAGCCGCTTCAAGGGCCTCGGCGAGATGATGCCGGCTCAGCTCAAGGAAACCACCATGGATGCGAAGAAACGCACGCTTCTGAAGGTGGTGATCGCCGGCGAGGAGCGCGAGGAGACCGCCGATTGCGTCGAGCGGCTGATGGGGACGAAGCCCGAGGCGCGCTTCGCCTTCATCCAGGAACGCGCGCCCTTCGCCACGGAGCTCGATGTGTGAGCGAGGACGGGAACCTCGCCGGGCCCGGGTGCGTTGTGAATGCGCGGGCGCAGCAGTAGCGGGCGCGACAGGTCGCCCGCGCGCGACGATTGCGCTATGCTCGCGCGGCTGACGCAATGCGGACGACCGTCGAAGAGGATGAGGTCTTGACCGACATCGACAGCAGACGCGCCGCCTCCGGCGACGGCGATTCCGCGCTGGCGCTGGAGCGCATGCGCATGGCGCTCGACGCCAGCCTCACCGGCATTTGGGACTGGGATCTCGTCACCGGCGAGGTCCATCTCGACGAGCGCGTGCGCGCGCTCTGGGCGCTGCCCGAGAGCGCGCCCGGCAGCTTCGAGATTTTCCGCAATGCGCTGCATCCCGACGACAAGGAACGCACGCGCGAAGCCGTCGAGGCGGCGCTCGATCCCGCCCATGTCGGCGATTACGAAGCGGAATATCGCGTGATCGGCCAGACCGACGGGATCGAGCGGTGGATCGCGGTGCGCGGCCGCACCGTCTTCGAGAACGGCCATGCGGCGCGCATCATCGGCACGGCGCGCGACATCAGCGACCGCAAGCGCCGCGAGCAGCATGTGCATGTGCTGCTGCGCGAGCTGGTGCATCGCTCCAAGAATCTGCTCGCCGTGGTGCAGGCGATGGCGCGGCAGACGGCCGCGGGCTCCCCCTCGCTCGAGGATTTTCAGCGCAAGTTCGCCGCGCGCCTGCAGGCGCTGGCGATGGCGCACGACCTGCTCGTGTCGCAGGAATGGCGCGGCGCCTGCATGCGCGAGCTGGCGAGCGCGCAAATCGGCTATTGCCTCGACATGGACAGCGTCGACACGCATATCGAGGGGCCGCGCGTGATGCTGAAGCCGGAGGCGGCGCAGAACATCGGCCTCGCACTGCACGAGCTCGCCGTGAATGCGCTCACCCATGGCGCGCTGTCGCAGCCCGGTGGGCGCGTCGAGCTCTGCTGGCGCAGGGAGGACGGCCGGTTCCTGGTCGAATGGCGCGAGTTCGGCGGTCCGCCCGTCGCCGATGCGCCCTGCGAGGGCTTCGGCCACAAGGTGATCAAGCGGCTCGTCGCTCAGGCGCTCGGCGGCGAGGCGACGATCGGCTTTCCGCCGGACGGATTCGCCTGGACGCTCGCCGTGCCGGCGGCGCAGGCTCTTGCCGAGTGACGCCGCGTCACTCGGCTTTCTCAGGTCCGGCGACGAGCGTCAGAATGAACGCTGGCTCGTTCGTGTTCCAATTCTCCATCCATATGTGCGGGATCGCATCATTGGGGGGAACGATCGCGCAGCGATGCCGATAGTCCGCCCATCCACTTGCTTCGTCGCTTCGCTCCTCGCAATGACGGAGCCCGATCATCGCAGTTTGTCGTGACGCAGCAGCGCCGTCACCTCGCGAAATATTTCTCGAGGATGCGCTTATAGACCGCGGTCAGCCGATCCACATCCTCGAGCCGCGCATGCTCGTCGACCGCATGGATCGATTCATTGACGAGTCCGAACTCCAGCACCGGGCATTCGCGGGTGATGAAGCGCGCGTCCGACGTGCCGCCGCTGGTGGAAAGCCCCGGCCGGCGCCCGGTCACCTCCTCGATCGCCCCCGCGACCAGCGCGGTGAAATCGCCCGGCGCAGTGAGGAAAGGCAGAGAATTGCACGGCAGGAACTCGACCTCGACCCGCGCCCCGGCCGCCGCCTCGTCGATCACGCGGCGGATTTCCGCCTGCAGCGTCTCGAGAGTCCAGCTGTTGTTGAAGCGAATGTTGAAGCGCGCGCGCGCCTCGCCTGGAATGACATTCGCGGCCTGATTGCCGATGTCGATCGAGGTCACCTCGAGATTGGAGCGGTCGAAATGCTCCGTGCCCTCGTCGAAGCGATGCGTCGATAGCGCCGTGACGATGCGCGCCACCGCCGGCGTCGGATTGTCGGCGCGATGCGGATGCGCCGAATGCCCCTGCTTGCCGCGCACCACGAGGCGTCCGTTGAGCGAGCCGCGCCGGCCGATCTTGATGGTGTCGCCGATCGCCTCCAGATTGGTCGGCTCGCCGACGATGCTGTGGTCGAAGACTTCGCCCTGGGCTCTCGCCCAGTCGAGCATCTTCACCGTTCCATTGACCGCCGGCCCTTCCTCGTCGCCGGTGATGAGGAAGGAAATGGCGCCCCTCGGGACGCCATGCTCCCTCACGAAATCGATCGCGGCGGCGGCGAAGGCGGCGATGCCGCCCTTCATATCCGAGGCGCCGCGGCCGAAGATTTTGCCGTCGGCGATCTCGCCGGAGAAGGGATCGAAGCGCCAGCGCGCCGGATCGCCGCTCGGCACCACATCCGTATGGCCGGCGAAGACGAGATGCGGGCGCCCCTCGCCGATCTTGGCGAAGAGATTGTTGATGTCGGGCGTCCCCTCTTCCGAGAAGACGAGCCGATGGGTGGTGAAGCCGGCCTCCTTCAGACGCTGCTCGAGCACACCGAGCGCGCCGGCGTCGGCCGGGGTGACGGAGGGGCAGCGGAGGAGATCGCGGGTAATGGAGAGCGCGGGGGAAAGTGTCATGCGCGCAAAATTAGGGAAAGCCGCCGAGTCGCGCAACCGTGCTGCGATTCCGTTCGATCGGAAAGCGCTCTCTATCCGTTCTCGCTCCTGTGTCCGGCCGCCTGCACCAGGATGAAGGAAGGAAATGTCGCGTTCCAGGCGCCGACTTGGCGCGACGGCATGACCGCGGCCGGCGGCAGGATCGCGCAGCGATGCTTATAGTCGGCGGCGTCGACGACGAGCCCGGCGTCCTCGAAGATGAGGCGAAGGGCCTCGCGGCTGAAGCGAAAGAAATCGCTCGGATAGGCGTGGAGCGGAAAGCTCTGATGCGTCGACACCAGGAAGAGTCCGCCCGGGGCGAGCACGCGCGCGATCTCGCGGGCGGCGATCCAGGGGCGCTCCAAATGCTCGAACACGGCGTTGGCGAGGACGCAATCGAAGGTCCCCGACCAATGCGCCGGCAGCGCGTGGAGATCGCCGACGACATCCACATCCAGACCGGCGACGATGTCGAGCTTCACATAATCGCGCTGCGCCACCCAGGGAAAGCGCCGGTGCGAATGGGTCGCATGCCCAGGGTTCGATTGCAGAGTGCCGGCTTCGAGCACTCTGGCCGGACGCCTTTCCCCGGCGAGGCGGTCGAATGTGGCGTCGACATCGACGAGAGCGGGCGCGTCGGCGAGCGGCGCAGCGCGGCCTCTAACGGAGGGCGCTGGCTCCGCGCGCCCTGCGCACCCGCCCGCGCGAATGAAATGCAGCAGCGGGTTCACTCCGGCGCGGGCGACTTCAGGATGGCTGTCGAGATAGGCCGCGGTCGAGAACGCCCAGCTCGGATCGCGCTTTTCCGCTGCGCCATGGTCGAGATAGTGCCGCGCCGGATCGAGCCCCGTCGCCTTCACGTCCGGATAGGTGTGCAAATACCAGTCGGCGTTGAAATATCTCGACATTCGGAGCGACAAGAGATCATGGAGGCGCGAAAATTTTCGACGCAACGGCATCCGCTCTCGTCTCCTGGCTCGAGCCTGCGCGATCGGCGCGGGCTGCGCCGCCGGTCCTGGCCTCATAGCGCAGACGAAAGCGCGTGTCTCGCCCTCGGCCCTGGCCCGGAATCTGCTTTCCCGCGCCTTGCAGGAATAATGTTCGAAAGGGAACGGAAATGTCCGAGGCGACCGGCGGCTATTTCATCGATTGGGACGGCAAGATGCGGCCGATCGACCAGCCCGGCAAAGGGCTGCGCTGCGAGGTGGATTTGAAGGCCAAATATGTGATGGTCTTCAATAAATATGGCGGTCTCGACCATGAATCGACTTGGTATGCGGACGAGGCCGCAGTCGCCAAGGCGGGCCTCAAGGTCGTCCATGCCGACCTCGACGCGGCGATCCGCATCTCCTCGATCGATTGAGAGCGTCGCATCGCGCGACGGAGCGAGCCTGAAGGCTCGCGGTCCTGGGCGCCCCTCGGACCGCGAGCCTTCAGGCTCGCATTTCGCGTCGTCGATAGAAGGCTGGACTCGTCAGCGATCGTCCTCGCAGATGACGCGCTTCTCGCGGCTGCTCACGCCATAGCCCTCGTCCACTGCGACATCGACCTCCCGGCACAGCGCCTCGGGCGAAGCCGCGCGCCGTCCGGACTTGCCCGGAGTCGGCTCCTCTTGTCCCGGCGACAGCCAATCGAACAGAGGAAAGCTGAAAGGACCGGCGTCGGCGCGCGTCAGCGACAGCCCGGCGACGAGCGTGGTGAGGATCAACAGCGGCGTCTTCATGGGAAGGCTCGAGGAAAAAGGCCTCGGCGTCTCCGAAGCGCGTCGCCGTCTTACTCGACCTTTGGCGCAGCAGCAATGCTCTCCGGCGGGATATGGTTCACGTCCAGGCGTTGGAGGGCTTCGAGCGAATTCCGTTCGATCGAGCAATTCCGTTCGATCAGAAAGCGCTCTATAGACGACGGCTCGGCGGGCCGGGGCGAATCGACGCCCGGCTGAAGGAGCGTTCGACATGGCAAAGAGCGGAACGCCGGCGGGGGACGCCGGCGGCGGCGAGGCGCTGATCCCGGTCGAGCTGCGCGAGGCGCTCGAGGAGCGTTATCTCACCTACGCCCTGTCCACCATCACCGGCCGCGCTCTGCCGGACGCGCGCGACGGACTGAAGCCCGTGCATCGCCGCATTCTCTACGGCATGCAGACCCTGCGCCTCGCGCCCGACGCGCCGTTCAAGAAATGCGCGAAGATCGTCGGCGATGTGATGGGCTCCTTCCATCCGCATGGCGATCAGGCCATCTATGATGCGCTGGTGCGCCTCGCGCAGGACTTTTCCTCGCGCTATCCGCTCGTCGACGGCCAGGGTAATTTCGGCAATGTCGACGGCGACGCCGCCGCCGCCTATCGCTACACCGAAGCGCGCATGACCGCTGTCGCGCGGCTGCTGCTCGAGGGGATCGACGAGGACGCGATCGACTTCCGCCCCAATTATTCGGGCGAGGAGCAGGAGCCGGTGGTGCTGCCGGCCGCGCTCCCCAATCTGCTCGCCAATGGCGCGCAGGGCATCGCCGTCGGCATGGCGACTTCGGTCCCGCCCCATAATCTCGCCGAGCTCTGCGACGCGGCGCTCTATCTGATCTCGCATCGCGAGGCGACCGCCGAGCAATTGATGAACTTCGTGCAGGGGCCCGACTTCCCGACCGGCGGCGTCGTCGTCGATCCTCGTCCGCAGATCGTCGAGACCTATCGCACCGGCCGCGGCTCCTTCCGCCTGCGCGCGCGCTGGCATAAGGAGGAGACTGCGCGGGGCCAATGGGTGGCCGTCGTCACCGAGATTCCCTATGGCGTGCAGAAGTCGCGCCTCATCGAGAAGCTCGCCGAGCTGATCGTCGACAAGAAGGCGCCGCTCGCCGGCGATGTGCGCGACGAATCTGCGGAGGATGTGCGCGTCGTCATCGAGCCGCGCGCGCGCGCCGTCGATCCGGCGCTGATGATGGAGACGCTGTTCAAGCTCTCGGAGCTGGAGATCCGCTTTCCCGTCAATATGAATGTGCTGGTCGACGGCGCCGTCCCGCGCGTCGTCTCGCTCGATGAGGCGTTGCGGCAATGGCTCGACCATCGCCGCGAGGTGCTGGAGCGCCGCTCGCGCCACCGCCTCGCCGCCATCATCCGTCGGCTCGAGGTGCTCGACGGCATGATCATCGTCTTCCTCAATCTCGACGAGGTGATCCGCATCATCCGCGAGGAGGACGAGCCCAAGCAGGCGCTGAAATCCGCGTTCGATCTCACCGACGTGCAGGTCGATTATATTCTCGACACGCGCCTGCGCGCGCTGCGCCGGCTGGAGGAAATGGAGCTGCGCAAGGAGCGCGAGAAGCTCATCGAGGAGCGCGCCGAGATCGAAGGCCTGCTCGCCGAAGAGGCCAAGCAGTGGAAGGCGATCACCGCGCAAATCCGCGAGCTGAAGAAGACGGTCGGCGATCCGAGGCTGGCGAAACGGCGCACCACATTCGAGGACGCGCCCGAGGCGACCGACATCGATCTCGCAGAGGCGCTGATCGAGCGCGAGCCGATCACCGTCGTCGTCTCGCAAAAAGGCTGGATCCGCGCGCTCAAGGGGCATGTGTCGGATCTGTCGCAGCTGCAGTTCAAGGGCGACGACGCGCTCGATTTCTCCTTCTTCGCGCAAACGACGTCGAAAGTTCTGGCGCTGGCCTCCAATGGCAAGGCGTTCACGCTCGATGCGTCCAAGCTTCCGGGCGGGCGCGGCCATGGCGAGCCGATCCGGCTGATGGCGGAGATCGACGAGGATGCGGCGATCGTAAAGGTCTTCCTGCATACGCCGGACGCACTGCTGCTGCTCGTCTCCGACGACGGCCGCGGCTTCGTCGTCTCGCAGAACGACCTCGTGGCGACGACGCGCAAGGGCCGCGCCGTGTTCAATGTCGATCCGCCGGCGAAGCTGAAGATCGTAGCGCCCGCCGAGGGCGACCATGTCGCGATCATCGGCGAGAACCGCAAGCTGCTGGTGTTCCCGCTCTCCGAGGCGCCGCAGATGGCGCGCGGCAAGGGCGTGCGGCTGCAGCGCTACAAGGACGGCGGCGTCGCGGACGCCAAGGTGTTCGCATTGGCGGATGGGCTGACATGGACGGATACGTCCGCGCGCGTCCACACGGTGGACAAGCGCGAGCTGGCGGAGTGGGTCGCGCATCGGGCGGAGGCGGGACGGCTGCCGCCGCGGGGGTTCCCGAAGAACAATCGGTTCGGGTGACTTTGCCGACCGCGGACGCTTGAAATATGATAGCCGTTATTATACATTGAGCTTCTTATAATTCGCACGGGCGGCATCGCGAGGATTCACACCCGGAAACCAGAAAGAGGGAACATCATGCCTGACATCACAGCTGGGCCGTTTAGGCCGGGCGGGAGACGCTATGGAAATCCACGTTCCGAAGTCGCTTCAGCGCGACGGAAAAAAGGCGGGCCTCACTGACGAAGATTACCGGACCGCGATCAGAAAAGCAGAGCGGGGCCTAATCGATGCCGATCTCGGCGGAGGTCTCATCAAACAACGCATCCCGAGGGACCGTCTGAGCGGCGCGAGAGGGTCGCGAGCGATCATATTTTACAAGAGGGGCAAGCTGGCGATCTTTCTACATCTCTTTGCCAAGAGCACGAAGGGCAATCTAACCGACTCTGAGTTGGCTGAGTTTTTAGAGTTCGGCCGGAACTTGGATCGGTTGACGGACATTGAACTGCAAGCTCTCGGCGAGCGAAGAGGATGGCGAAAGATCGAGCTATGACAAACAAGCGCTACCGCAGCGACGCCCTTCGATCTCTTCACGAGATCGCCGTGGACCTGAATGCGGTCGGCGCGATCGACAAGGCGACCATGCGGCGGTTCGACGTGAGCTGCCTGACACCGGCCGAGCCGCTGTCGCCCGAGGCCATCAAGAAAATCCGCGAGAAAGCCAATATGAGCCAGGCGACTTTCGCCTTGGCGCTGAATGTGAGCAAGATTCTTGTCAGCAAATGGGAGCGCGGCGAGACGCGCCCGAGCGGCCCTTCGCTGAAGCTTCTCGCCCTGGCCGATCGCAAGGGTATCGAAGCGATCCTGTGATGGGGCAAACGCGCTACGAGCTGATCTTGTTCTGCCTTTATGGGCAAAGGCGAACGCCACCGCAGAGAGCGCTTTCCGGAGTGAGAGCAGTGATGAGCTGGATTTGATGCGCGCGCCGCACTGGCGCAAGCGCTTCAGTTGAAGTCGATTGTGAAGAGGACATTTGTTCTTTGCGGGCCTGGCGACGACCTACTCTCCCAGGTCTTGAGACATAGTACCATTGGCGCTGGAGCGTTTGACGGCCGAGTTCGGGATGGGATCGGGTCTGATCGCTTCGCTGAAAGCCACCAGGCCGGCGAAGAACAAGTGGAGCAAACTGGTTTCTATTGGGGCGTCCATCTGGTTGGATGGGCATTGATTAATGAGAACGATCAAGCCGATCGAGCTATTAGTACCGGTAAGCTTCACGCATTGCTGCGCTTCCACACCCGGCCTATCGACGTGGTCGTCTTCCACGGCTCTCGAGGGAGAACTGGTTTTGAGGTGGGTTTCCCGCTTAGATGCATTCAGCGGTTATCCCGTCCATACATAGCTACCCTGCACTGCGACTGGCGTCACAACAGGTCCACCAGAGGTATGTTCATCCCGGTCCTCTCGTACTAGGGACAAATCCTCTCAATTCTCCGACACCCACGGCAGATAGGGACCGAACTGTCTCACGACGTTCTGAACCCAGCTCACGTACCACTTTAATCGGCGAACAGCCGAACCCTTGGGACCTTCTCCAGCCCCAGGATGTGATGAGCCGACATCGAGGTGCCAAACAACCCCGTCGATATGGACTCTTGGGGGTTATCAGCCTGTTATCCCCGGCGTACCTTTTATCCGTTGAGCGATGGCCCACCCACTCGGGACCACCGGATCACTATGACCGACTTTCGTCTCTGCTCGACTTGTCTGTCTCGCAGTCAGGCAGGCTTATGCCATTGCACTCGACGAGCGATTTCCGACCGCTCTGAGCCCACCATCGCGCGCCTCCGTTACTCTTTGGGAGGCGACCGCCCCAGTCAAACTGCCTACCATGCACTGTCCCGGCCCCGGGTGACGGAGCGCGGTTAGACATCCATGACGATAAGGGTGGTATTTCAAGGGTGGCTCCACGCGAGCTGGCGCCCGCGATTCAACGCCTACCACCTATCCTACACATGCCGACACGAATGCCAGTGCAAAGTTACAGTAAAGGTGCACGGGGTCTTTCCGTCTGACCGCAGGAACCCCGCATCTTCACGGGGAATTCAATTTCACTGAGCTGACGCTGGAGACAGCGGGGAAGTCATTACGCCATTCGTGCAGGTCGGAACTTACCCGACAAGGAATTTCGCTACCTTAGGACCGTTATATTTACGGCCGCCGTTTACCGGGGCTTCAATTCAAGGCGTGAACCTCTCCTCTTAACCTTCCGGCACCGGGCAGGCGTCAGACCCTATACGTCATCTTGCGATTTCGCAGAGCCCTGTGTTTTTGGTAAACAGTTGCCACCCCCTGGTCTGTGCCCCTCCGACCCGCTTGCGCGAGCCGAAGGCCTCCTTATTCCGAAGTTACGGAGGTAAATTGCCGAGTTCCTTCAGCGTCATTCTCTCAAGCGCCTTGGTATACTCTACCTGTCCACCTGTGTCGGTTTCGGGTACGGTCTGATGCAGGGGCTATTTCCTGGCGCAGGTTCACCGCCCGGACAATCCAGTAAGTCCGAACGATTTATCCCACGCGTCACCACCTGCTGGCTCACGATTATTAACGTGATTCCCATCGACTACGCCTTTCGGCCTCGCCTTAGGGGCCGGCTAACCCTGCGAAGATTAACTTTACGCAGGAACCCTTGGACTTTCGGCGACACTGTCTTTCACAGTGTTTCTCGTTACTCATGTCAGCATTCGCACTTCCGATACCTCCAGGATGCCTCACGGCTGTCCCTTCAACGGATTACGGAACGCTCCGCTACCGCTCGCCTTGCGGCGAACCCAAAGCTTCGGCTCGTGGCTTGAGCCCCGGTACATCTTCGGCGCGGAAACCCTTATTTAGACCAGTGAGCTGTTACGCTTTCTTTAAAGGATGGCTGCTTCTAAGCCAACCTCCTGGTTGTTTTGGGATTTCTACATCCTTTCCCACTTAGCCACGAATTGGGGGCCTTAGCTGTTGGTCTGGGTTGTTTCCCTCTCCACAATGGACGTTAGCACCCACTGTGTGTCTCCCGCATAGTTCTTCCAGGTATTCGGAGTTTGGTTAGGTTTGGTAAGTCTGTGGGACCCCCTAGCCCATCCAGTGCTCTACCCCCTGGAGAATACATGCGAGGCGCTACCTAAATAGCTTTCGCGGAGAACCAGCTATTTCCGAGTTTGGTTGGCCTTTCACCCCTAACCACAAGTCATCCGAGTCTATTTCAACAGACACCGGTTCGGTCCTCCAGTGCGTGTTACCGCACCTTCAACCTGCTCATGGCTAGATCACTCGGTTTCGGGTCTATTGCTACGAACTGAACGCCCTGTTCAGACTCGCTTTCGCTGCGCCTACGCCTAGCGGCTTAAGCTTGCTCGCAACAATAAGTCGCTGACCCATTATACAAAAGGTACGCCGTCACCCTTGCGGGCTCCGACTGTTTGTAGGTATCCGGTTTCAGGAACTGTTTCACTCCCCTCGTCGGGGTGCTTTTCACCTTTCCCTCACGGTACTTGTTCGCTATCGGTCGCTGAGGAGTACTTAGGCTTGGAGAGTGGTCTCCCCATATTCAGACAGGATTGCACGTGTCCCGCCC
>NZ_CP023737.1:1972500-2060000 GCF_002752655.1 Methylosinus trichosporium OB3b
CCAGGCTCCAGCGCGACGGTGGCGCCAACGGCCGAGAGGGACTGCAAAGCCGCGTTGCGCTTCTTGTCGCGGACCGCCGACGAGATGGGTCGAAATTTTATGACAGAACCGACAAGATCGAATAACACAGCCGAAACGTTCAGTGGCGTCACCTCGGATATAGTCTCGGTCGTCACCTCGGATATAGTCTCGAAAATCGCTGACATCGTCTCCGACAAAAGCTCGCAGGGACTTCACTCGATGAAAGACTCACCCACCGCTGAGCCTGGCGTTCTGGCCCGCTTTCGTCTGGGCGACGAGTGGAAGGAATGGGTCGAAAGAAATATCCGAGTTCGCGCACGCCGCGCCCAGCAGATGATGGAGCCGAGCGATGACGAGACCGAGCGCTATCTGCGCGCGAGCTTTTGCGACAAGCCTTTTCGCAATCTGGAGACGAGTCCGAGCGGGTTCGCCTATGTGTGCTGCTCCTCCTGGCTGCCGACGCCGATCGGCGATATCAATTCGGGCATAGACGATATTTGGTTCGGCCGAAGAGCTCGGGCTCTTCGCGCCTCGATCCTCGACGGCTCATTTCGTTACTGCAGCCGTGTCCATTGCAGCGAGATCGCCAATCGCAATCTCCCGCGGCGCGACAGCGAGCGCGCGACGCAAATCATGGCGGAGTTCGCGAGCGCCTCGCCGCCGACGCCCAAGAATGTCGTGCTGTCGCATGATCGCAGCTGCAATCTCTCCTGTCCCTCTTGCCGAAGCGAGAATATCGTCGCCGATAAGATAAAACAGGCCAAGCTCGACGAGGTGACGGAGCGCCTGCTCGTCCCGATGTTGCGGCGCGCGGAAACGGTCTTCGTCACCGGCTCCGGCGATCCCTTCGGCAGCGCTCATTTCCGTCGCCTGCTGAAACGGCTGATCACCGACGAGTTCTCCAATCTGCGGGTCAACCTCGGGACCAATGGGCAATTGTTCGACGCCCGCGCTTGGCGTGATCTCGGTCTCGAGGGCCGCGTGCGCGAGGTGCAGATCTCGATCGACGCCGCGCGTCCCGAGACATATTCGATCGTGCGGCGTGGCGGGACCTTCGAGCGCCTGCTCGCCAATCTCGAATTCATCGAGGGCTTGCGTCGGTCCGGCGTCATCGAATCCCTGCATTTCTCAATGGTCGTGCAGCGGCTCAATTTTCGCGAGATGCCGGATTTCGTACGGCTCGGAAGGCGGTTCGCAGCCGATTCCGTCGCCTTCAACATGATCCGCAATTGGGGAACCTTCAGCCGCGCCGAATTCGAGCAGGAGTTCGTCGGCGCCGCGACCCATCCCGATTTCGAGGAGCTCACACGAATGCTCTCCGATCCGATCCTGCAACCGCCTTATGCGCAGCTCGGAAATATCGTCGATCATGTGCGACGCTCGCGAAGGAAACTCGCCGCCTGACTGCGACGCCGCGCGATATCGTGGCGAACGCCACACTCCAGAAGCCGGGACGTCGGACTAGAGAAGTATGATGCAAACACATGAAACGGTCTCGAGCTTCCGCAAGACTCCCATCGGATCCAATCGGACGTTCGGCGTCACCTTCGGGATCATTTTTGCGATATTCGGCGTCTGGCCCTTGTTCCACCAAGCCGGCTCGCCGAGATGGCCGCTGCTAGTCCTTTCCACTGCTTTTTTAGCGGTCGCGCTGCGTCGTCCCGATTGGTTGACGCCGTTGAATCGCGCATGGTTCGAATTGGGGCTCGCCTTGAGCGCCATCGCCAATCCGATCGTCATGGGGATTCTCTTTTTCGGGGCCGTGGCCCCCCTCGGCTGGTTCTTGCGCAAGAGAGGCGAAGATTTGCTTCGTCTGGAGTTGGAACCGGAGGCGGAGACCTATTGGATCGAACGCCAACCGTCAGGGCCCGCGCCGGGCGCCTCGGCCAAGCAATTCTGAGGAGCGTCGATGTCCATCCTAGCCGAGCTTTTTGAGTTTCTGGGCACGCGGAAGAAGTTCTGGCTGTTTCCGCTCTTCATTCTTTTCCTGTTCGTCGGCGGCTTGTTCGTGCTGAGCCAGGGCTCCGTCGTCGCGCCTTTCATCTACACTCTGTTTTGAGCGCCTCGAGATGCTCGTGCTCGGCATTTCAGCCTTTTATCACGATAGCGCCGCCGCGCTGATTCGCGACGGCCAGATCGTCGCCGCGGCGCAGGAAGAACGTTTCACCCGTAAGAAGCACGATCCGAGCTTTCCCGTGAACGCCATCGCCTATTGCCTCGGCGAGGCAAGGGCCTCCGGCGAGGAGGTCGATCGCATCGCCTTCTATGAAAAGCCGTTTCTGAAGTTCGAACGGCTGCTCGAAACCTATCTCGCCTTCGCGCCGCGTGGCTTCGAATCGTTTCGCAGAGCCATGCCGCTCTGGATCGGCGAGAAATTGTTTCAGCGCGATCACCTGTTGCGCGAGCTGAGCGCGATCTCTCCGGCGCTCGGCGAGAAGGCGAAATTGCGCTTTTCCGAACATCATTTCTCGCACGCCGCGTCTGCCTATTATCCTTCGCCGTTTCAATCGGCGCTCGTGCTGACCATGGACGGCGTCGGCGAATGGGCCACCACCTCGGCGGCGATCGGCCGCGAGCAGGACTTGTCGATCATCAAGGAGATCCATTTTCCGCATTCGCTCGGATTGCTCTATTCGGCATTCACCTATTACACCGGCTTCAAGGTCAATTCCGGCGAATATAAAGTGATGGGCCTCGCGCCTTACGGAGAGCCGAAATACGCCAAGACGATTTTCGATCATCTGATCGACGTGAAGCCGGACGGTTCGTTTCGACTGAACCTCGATTACTTCTCCTTTTGCACCGGCCTGACAATGACCGACAGCCGCTTCGAGGCGATGTTCGGCGGACCTGCGCGCCGGCCCGATCAGCCTCTCGAACAAAGGCACATGGATCTCGCCGCCTCGATCCAGGCCGTGACCGAGGACGTCGTGCTGCGATTGACGCGCTCGCTTTCGACGCAGACCGGGCTGCGCCATCTCTGCCTCGCCGGAGGCGTCGCTCTCAACTGCGTCGCAAACGGCAAAGTGCTTCGGGACGGCCGGTTCGACAGGATATTCATTCAGCCCGCGGCGGGCGACGCCGGCGGCGCGCTCGGCGCGGCGTTCGCGGTGTATTGCGGTGAAACTCGCCGGGCCGACGGCGCCAAGATCGTCAAAGAGCCCGATTCGATGCGAGGGACCTATCTCGGGCCGAGTTTCGAGCAGAGCGATATCGAACGCCGGCTGGACGCCGCGGGCGCCGTCTATAGCGTCGTCGACGACGATGCGCTGATTTCACAAACGGCGACCGCCCTTGCGAGCGGGCGGGCGGTCGGTTGGCACCAGGGCCGAATGGAGTTCGGTCCGCGCGCGCTCGGCGGCCGTTCGATCCTCGCCGATCCGCGCTCTCCGACCATGCAGAAAGCGCTCAATCTCAAAGTCAAATATCGTGAGAGCTTCCGCCCTTTCGCGCCCTCCGTGCTACGCGAGCGCGTCGCGGACTGGTTCGATCTGGACGTGGATTCGCCTTATATGCTTCTCGTCGCCGATGTGAAATCCGATCGCTGCCGCGAGATGTCCGCGCAGGAACAAGCGCTATTCGGCGTCGACAAGCTCAATGTGCTGCGCTCGGAGATACCGGCGGTCACCCATGTCGACTACTCGGCGCGCCTCCAGACGGTCCATAAGGAGACCAACCCGCGCTATTATGCATTGATCAGCAGGTTCGAGGAGCTGACCGGCTGTCCGGTCCTCGTCAACACGAGCTTCAATGTGCGGGGTGAGCCCATCGTCTGCACGCCGGAGGACGCCTTCTCCTGTTTCATGGGAAGTGAAATCGAGTTTCTGGCGGTCGGCAACAGCATTCTCCACAAGGAGAGGCAAAACCCCGAGCTTGTCCGCGATTATAAGAATGCGTTCGATCTCGATTAATACGAGAGTCGCAGAGCGCCCGAGTCGGAACCGATGAGACCCAGTCGGAATGATGAAACAGGGCTGCGCGGGCCCTGGCGATTGGCCGTCCGACAGGTCGCCTCCGTTTCAATTCCAAACGAACCAAATCTTCGCCTCTCTTGCACAGAACCAGCCGAGGGGAGCCAACGGCAAGGCGTCGCGCATCACGGAGATGGTCCGATGATTGTCCCGGATGCAAATCACTCTCGCGACAGCGCCGCCACCGGATCGAGATACGACGCATTGCGCGCTGGCGCATAGCCGAAGACAATTCCGATGCCGGTCGAAGCCAGGAGGGCGATCACGATGGACGTCGTCGAATAAATCAGGCGAAAGCCCAAATCCAGAGCGTTGAACGCCAAACCGAAGCCGAGCGCGAAAGCGACGCCGAGCGCGCCGCCGATCAGGCAGACCAGCACGGCTTCGATCAAGAACTGGTGCAGGATATCGCTTTGGCGGCCGCCGACCGCCATGCGCACGCCGATCTCGCCGACGCGCTCAGATACCGAGACGAGCATGATATTCATCACGCCGATGCCGCCGACGATCAGGGATATCACTGCGATGGCCGCGACGAGCAATGTCAGGATCTGCGTCGTGCCCTGAATGGTGCGACGAATGTCGTCGGTGTTGAGAATAAAAAAATCCTTGCTCTTGTGACGTTCGGTCAATAGCCGAATGACGCCTTGCTCCGCCTGATCGGTCGCAGTGGCGTCGTCGACGCGGACGCTGATGCTCCGCAGCGACAAGTCGCCGAGAAAGCGCGCCTGCACGGTGGTGTAGGGTAGGTAGACGGTCGGATTGGCGCTGGAGCCGAAGCCGCTCTGCTGCTGCCGGATGACTCCGACGATGCGGCAGGGGACGCGTCCGACGAGGACGATTCTGCCGACCGGATTCGACGCGCCGTCGGGGAACAGCGTCTTGCGCGCATTGCCGTCGATCACCGCATCCTGGGCGTAGCTGCGCACGCTATCGGCGTCGAGAAAACGGCCCTCTGCCAGCTGCGAGCCCTTGACTCGAAAATATTGCTCGCCGACTCCATTGACCTGCGCGCTGGCCTCGATCGAGGCGAAACGGAGCGTGCTGGAGGTCGAGACCGTCGGCGCCACCGCCGCCACGAAGGGCTGCTGCGCCAAGGCGCGCGCGTCCGCTATCACCAGAGTCTTGATCTTGCCGGAGCGTGTGTCGCCGAAATCCTTGCCCGGAAAGATCTCGAGGGTGTTGGTGCCGAGAGCGTTGATATTGGACAGCACCCGTTCCTGGGATCCAGAGCCGAGCGCGACGACGCAGACCACGGACGCCACGCCGATGATGATGCCGAGCATGGTCAAAAATGCGCGCAGCCGATGGGCGTTCATGGATAGCAACGCCATGCGCAGCGCTTCCCGGAAGCGGCTCACTCGCGCGGACCACGCCGTCGCCGACTCGCGAGCGCGCGCGGCGTCGTCGAGATGGATCGCGCTCGGCTCGGCGACCGCGACGCTCTCGCGTGGATTGGACCGATCCGATGTGACCACGCCGTCGCGCAATTCTATGATGCGCTGGGCTCGACGGGCGACCGCCATGTCATGAGTGACGATGATCACCGTGCGGCCTTCGGCATGGATCTCGTCCAGGATTCGCAGAACCTCCTCGCCGCTGCGGCTGTCGAGCGCGCCGGTCGGCTCATCCGCGAGGATCACGTCTGCGCCGTTGATCAAGGCGCGTGCGATCGACACGCGTTGCTGCTGTCCGCCGGAAAGCTGCCCGGGCGTGTGCGTCGAGCGCTCGGCCAGTCCGAGACGGTCGAGGATCGCCGAGGCCCGGCGGCGACGTTCCATGGACGAAAAGCCGGCGTAGATCGCAGGCATCTCCACATTGCCCATCGCGGTGAGCTCATTGAGAAGATGGTAGCGCTGGAATATGAATCCGAAATGCTCGCGCCGCAGCGCGGCGAGCTCGTCTCGATCGAGCTCACAGACGTCGCGTCCGAGGATTCGATAACAGCCGGAGGTCGGCCGATCGAGGCAGCCGAGAATATTCATCAGCGTTGATTTTCCCGAGCCGGATGCGCCGACGATGGCGACCATCTCGCCGGCGTCTATGCGCAAGTCGACGCAATCCAGCGCAGCGACCAGGGAATCACCGGATGAATAGACGCGGCTGACCTTGTCCAGCAGGATCAATGGATCCGTCATGCTCACATCCCCATCGGCGGCGGCGGCGAACCGAGCATTGCTTTCGGCGTCGCGGCGCCGGTGACGCCGATCACCACGCGTTCGCCGACGGTGAGTCCAGAGCGGATCTCGGCCGTGATCTTGTTGTTGAGCCCGACTTTCACGGCGCGCGTCGCGACGGCGCCGGAAGGCTCGACCACCCGCACCTTATAGGCGCCCTCCGCGTCGACCTCGCCCAGCGCCGCGGCGGGAACGGTCAGCACATCATGCGCCTCGTCCAGCACGATATGGACCTCCGCGGTCATGTAGGTGCGTAGATCGCCGTCGGGGTTCGGCACGTTGAAGATGCCATTGTAGTAGATCGCCGACGAGGAGGAGGACGTTGACGAGGAGGACGAGCCGCCGTTCGACGAGGTCGTGGAGGTCGAAGTGAAACTGCTGTCGGTCTTGATGGATTCCGGCGCCGGCTCGATGAATGCGAGGCTCCCGTGATAGCGGCGCTCCGGATCGCCCAGAATCGTGAAGTAGACCTTCTGACCAGGCTTCACCCGCACGACGTCGGCCTCCGAGATCTCGGCGCGGATGGTCATCGTATCGACCTGGCCGAGAACCACGATGGTCGGCGCCGACTGCACGGCGTTCACCGTCTGACCTTCCTGGGTGACGATCGCGAGCACGGAGCCGTCGATCGGCGCGGTGATGCGCGTATAGCCGAGATTGACGCGAGCCGCCTCGATCGCGACCTCGGCCTCGATGATCTGGGCGTCGAGTTGAGCGATTTGCGCCCGCGTCGTCCTCACATTCGCTTCCGCGGAATCATAGTCGGCTCGCGAGCTCGCCTTCTGGGCCAGCGTCGCCTTCTGGCGCGTGAAATTGGCCTCGGCGAGCATGAGCGACGCCTCCTTTTCCTCACGCTGAGCGCGGGTGCTCCGCAGCGCCGCCTCGCTCGTGCGCAGCGCGTTGCGCTGGGTCACGGAATCGATCTCGGCGATGAGCTCGCCGGCCTCGACCCTTTGGCCCAGCGCGACCTTCAACGACACCACGCGACCAGACATCTGCGCGCCGACGGCGACCAGCTTCACCGGCTTCAATGTGCCGGTCGCCAACACGGTCCGTTCGATGTCGCCGATAACGGCCGGCGCCGTCACCAGATTAGCGTCGGGTTGCGGCGACAGTTTCGCCTTCAGCGCCCAGCCGATCGCGAGCACCGCCAGAATCGCGCCGATCAGCAGCCGGCGCGGCGCAGATCGACCGGACGGCGCCGGCGCGAGCCGCGGCCGATCGCGCTCTCGCCCCGGCAGCAGGTCGACTCGGGCCGCGTCCTGTGCTGTCGGCATATCTTTCATCATCTGCATGGCGAGCGCTCGCTGCGGAGGGCGACCAGACATGTTTGACCCGTGCTCATCAAAATGCTCCTGGAAGATGCGGGCCGGCGCCGAACGCAGCGCTCGTGAGCAAAGCAGTGACGCACCCGTTGTCGACGGTAGATTTCATCGGGACCTCGACGATGAAGCGCATCCGAACCAATTTGATCGGAGAGAACTCTTTCGTTCTTTCGTCGGAGTGAGCGAATTCTGATCGCTGGGACGATTCCGCGTTCGAACGAAAGGCGCTATTGACCAGCAGCAAACGACGCGCCCACATCTGATCAATTCGGAGGCAACCCAATCCTGCGGCGACTGCTCCTATCAACCCCGACTCGAACGCATCCTAGGCGGGAATTCGGGCTTGCCGCGCCGAAAGTGGTAAACTCGGCGCGTTTCCGAATAGTGTCGCTTCCGTTATCGACAATTGGCTGAAGTCGCCGCTGTCGAGTTCGCCCGGCAATCGTTCGCTCCACGCCAAAAAGCTCTTTGCGCTTCGACGGCGGAACTTTGACCTCGAACGTCGGCGCGCCGCTGCTCGGTGAAGTTCTGCGCGCAGCAGCTCTGCATGGTTCAGGGGAGGCTCGTCGCGCCCCGTGCGCGGTCCTGTCTTGACAGGACCGCGGTCGGGCGCGTCTATTCGCCGGGCGCTGGTTCCTGTCTTGCGACAGGCGAAGAGGGAAGGCGACGGATTGCCCGAAAGGCAGCCCGAGCGCAGCCGCCCCCCGCGACCGTGAACGGAGAGGTCCTCCGACGCCACTGGCCGACAAGGCTGGGAAGGTGGAGGACCGAGGTGGATTGCGATCCCCAGATCCGTGAGCCGGGAGACCTGCCAGCGCATGACGACGGGCGGACGGGGCGCGCCGCAACCGATCGAGCCGGCTTGCGTTCGCCCTTCGCACAGAGGTCGACGACAATCGGTTTCGGCTGGCCGCCTCATGAGAGATGAGGGCCGGCTTTGATCCAGACCTATTCGGACGAGCGAGCGGAAACGCCGCAGCGCGCGCATCCGCGTCCCGGCGCGCCGCAGGTCCGCGGCTGGTGCCCCGGAGCCTTGCGGCCGATGGCCTCGGGCGACGGTCTCGTCCTGCGCGTCAGGCCACGGCTGGGACGGATAGCCGGCGAGCAGCTCATCGGGATCGCTTCGGCCGCGCAATGGTTCGGCGACGGAGAGATCCACCTCACCAACAGAGCCAATCTGCAAATCCGCGGCGTCGCCGAAGCCGATCACGGCGCCCTTCTCGCCATGCTCGGCCGTCTCGGCCTCGTCGATTTGGACGAGCGCGCCGAGCGGCGGCGCAACATCATCGTGACGCCGTTCCCGGACGAGGCGGGGGAGACGGAGCGGATCGCCGCCGCAATGACCGCGGCGCTCGCCGATCTCCCGCCGCTTCCGGCAAAATTCGGCTTCGCCGTGGACACGGGAGCGGTCCGGCGACTCGCCCAGACGTCGGCCGATATCCGCATCGAGCGCGCGGCCGATGGCGGGATCATCCTGCGCGCGGATGGCGCGCCGAAGGGCCAACGGGTTCGAACGGATGCGGCGGCAGGAGCGGCGGTCGAGCTGGCGCGCTGGTTTCTGGCCGCTGGCGGCGTCGCGGCGGGTCGCGGACGCATGGCGGCTCTCGTCCGCCGCATAGGGCCGCCGGTTGGTCGGGATCACGCCGAACCGCGCCGGCGGCGGAAGCTCCCACGCCCGGACCGGTCCCGGACGGCTATCTCGTCGGCTTCCCGTTCGGCGCGGCGCCGGCGGCGGCGCTGCAGGCGCTGGGCCGCCTCGGCGATGTCCGCGTCACGCCCTGGCGAATGCTCGCGGTGGAGACGAGCCTCGCCCCGCCGGCGCTCGAAGGCGTCCTGCTCGCGGCCGATCCTGTTCTGCAGGTGAGCGCGTGTTCCGGCGCGCCATTTTGCCCGCAAGCCGCAGGACCGACGCGGGACCTCGCCCGCGCATTGGCGCCCGCTGTCCCGGTGGGGGCGCATCTTCACGTCGCCGGCTGCGCGAAGGGCTGCGCCCATGCGGCGCCCGCCGATCTCACCATCGTCGCGACGCCGCGCGGCTATGACCTCGTCGTGCGCGGCGCCGCGGCCGACGGGCCGCGCATCCGCGATCTGCGCCCGGCCGATTTCGCCGATGGCGCGCTGTTCGAAGAGGCTCTCGCGTGAAGCGCTATGAAACAGATGGCGCAGCGATCTATCGTCGCTCCTTCGCCATCATCCGCTCCGAAGCCGATCTCGCCCGCTTCTCCGCGGAGGAGGAGCCGATCGTGGTTCGGATGATTCACGCCGCCGGGCTGGTCGGGCTCGAAGCCGGCGTGCGCTTCGGCCCGGGCTTCGTCGCCGCGGCGCGCGCGCGCTGGAAGCAGGCGCGCCCATATTGTGCGACGCCCGCATGGTGGCGAGGGCGTCACCCGCGCCCGTCTGCCGGCCCGCAACGAGGTTCTCTGCACGCTCGCCGATCCTTCCGTGCCGGATCTCGCCGCAAGGCTCGGCGACACCCGTTCCGCGGCCGCGGTGGAGCTGTGGCGTCCCCGTCTCGCGGGGCCGTGATCGCCATCGGCAACGCCCCGACGGCGCTGTTCCGCCTTCTCGACATTCTCGCCGAGCCGGGAGCGCCGCGGCCGGCGGCCATCATCGGCTGCCCGGTCGGCTTCGTCGGCGCGGCCGAATCGAAGGACGAGCTGATGGCCGCGCCGCCGGCCCCGGCGCTAACCGTGCTCGGCCGCCTCGGCGGCTCGGCGATCACCGTCGCGGCGCTCAACGCGCTCGCCAGCCGGAGCGAGATCTGATGGGTCGCATCATCTGCGCCGGGCTCGGCCCCGGCGATCCCGATCTTCTCAGCGTGAAGGCCGATCGGGCGGTCCGCGGCGCGCGCCAGCTGGCTTTTTTCCGCAAGGCCGGACGGCCCGGACAGGCGCGGCGGATCGTCGAGGGACTGCTCGCGCCCGATGTGGTCGAGCATGCGATGGAATATCCCGTCACCACCGAGCTTCCGTCGGACGGGCGGCCTACCAATCCCTTCTCGCGCGTTTCTACGACGGCTGGGCCGAACGGCTCGTGACGCTCGCGGAGCGGGACGACGTCGTCGTCCTCTGCGAAGGCGATCCCTTCTTCTACGGCTCCTTCATGCATCTCCACACGCGTTTGCAGGGGCGAGTGGAGATCGAGATCATCCCCGGCATTCCCGGCATGGCGGGCTGCTGGACGGCGACCGGAATCTCGATCACCTGGGCTGACGATGTGATGACCGTCCTCCCCGGCACGCTGGACGAGGACGAGCTCGTCCGCCACATGACAGCGGCCGATGCGCTGGTGGTGATGAAGACGGGCCGCAATCTCGCCCGCGTCAGGCGCGCGCTGCGGCGCGCCGGCCGGCTGGAGCGCGCATGGCTCGTCGTCCACGGCGCCATGCCCGGCGAGCGCGTCGCCCGCCTCGTCGACGTCGGCGACGACGATTGCCCTTATTTCGCGACCGTGATCGTCCATGGCGAAGAGCGCCGCCCGGAGCGGCCGAAATGACCGGCCGCCTCACTGTCGTCGGCCTCGGGCCCGGCTCGCCCGATCAGATCACGCCGGAGGTCGCGGCCGCGCTCGCCGAGGCGACCGACGTCGTCGGCTACGGCCCCTATGTCGCGCGGGCGCCGGCGCGGCCGGGCCTCGTCGTCCACGCCTCCGACAATCGCGAAGAGCTCGCCCGCGCCCGCCAAGCGATCGCGCTGACCGCGTCGGGACGCCGGGGTTCGTCATATCCTCGGGCGACCCCGGCGTCTTCGCGATGGCGGCGGCCGTGTTCGAGGCATTGGAGGAACTTGCCGATCCCGATTCGCTCGACATCGCGGTCCTCCCGGGCGTGACGGCGATGCTGGCGGCCGCGGCGCGCATCGGCGCGCCGCTCGGTCATGACTTTTGCGCGATCAACCTCTCGGACAATCTGAAGCCCTTCGCGCTCATCGAGACGCGACTCAGGGCCGGCGGGCGCCGATTTCGCGCTCGCGCTCTACAATCCCCGCTCCGCGGCGCGGCCGGACGGCTTCGGGCGGGTTCTGGCCATCCTGCGGGAGAGCTGCGGCGACGAGCGCCTCGTTATCTTCGCCCGGGCGGTGACGACGCCGGAAAGACGATCGCCACGACCACGCTCGCCGAGGCGCGCCCGAAATGGCGGATATGCGGACGATCGTCCTCGTCGGCAATTCGCAGACCGCCGCGTCGGGCGCTTCGTCTACACGCCGAGGTCGGCGCCATGACCGAGCGCCGCCATGAGGTCGGCCACATCCCGCGCGAGTTTTCGCGGCGGAACGGCCGGGCGCTCGATCATGACCACCGGCAGGCCGAGCGCGGGGCGGCGGAGAGCTTCGCCGCCGCCGCCGCGCCGCCGGCGTTCTTGGCCACGACAAGGGCGACGCCGCGCCGTTCCATCAGCGCCCGGTCGCCGGACTCCGTGAACGGCCCGCGATCGACCACGGCGATGGCGTCGGGCAGCGGCAGGACCTCCATGGGATCGACGAGGCGCAGCAGATAGCGATGCTGCGGCTTTGCGGCGAAGGCTGTGAGCGACTGCCGTCCGATGGCGAGGAAGATCGTGGCGCGCGCCTCCGGCAAGGCCGCGACGGCCGCCTCGACCGAGGGAACGAGATCCAGCGATCGCCCGCGACAGGGGTCCACTCCGCCGCTCCACCGCGACGAGATCGACGCCCGACGCCGCGGCGGCCGCCACTGCATTGCGGCTGATCCTGGCGGCGAAGGATGGATGGCGTCGACGCAGATGGGTGATCCGCTCGGCGCGCAGATAAGCAGCGAGAACCGTCCACGCCGCCGAATCCGCCGATGCGGGGTCGGCAGCGGCTGCGCCTTCGGCGAAGCCGTTCGACCGGCGTAGGAATAGACAGCGTCGACGCCGGCGGCGGCGAGCGCCGTGGCGATGGAGCCGGCCTCGGCCGTGCCGCCGAGGAGGAGGATGCGCATGTCGTCTGATCCCTGGCTGACGATCCTGGGGCTCGGCGAGGATGGCGCGAGCGGCCTCTCTTCCGCAAGCCGAGATGCGCTCGACCGCGCCGAATTGGTCTTCGGCGGCGCCCGTCACCTCGCGCTCGCGGGAGTCGGCGCCGAGCGCGGACGCGTCTGGCCCATTCCCTTCGATGTCGCGGGGTCCTCGCCGCGCGTCCGGCGCGCACCGTCGTCCTGGCCTCCGGCGACCCCTCTGGTTCGGGGTCGGCAGTATGCTCGCTGAGAGATTGGGCCCCTGCGACTGGCGCGCTCACCCCGCGCCTTCGACCCTCTCGCTCGCCGCGGCGAGGCTCGGCTGGCGCGTCGAAGCGATCCGCGCGCTCGGACTCCACGCCGCCCCGTTCGAGACGGCGATTCCCCATCTTCGCCGCGGCGCGCGCCTGCTCGTCCTCATCCGCGACGCGGCGGCGGCGAGCCGCTTTCTGGCCTTTCTGACCTCGCGCGGTTTCGGCCGCTCGGTCGTGCATCTGCTCGAAGCTCTCGGCGGCCCACGGGAGCGGATCAGCGCCATGGCCGCTGCGGACGACCTCCCCGATAACATCGCGACGCCCCTGTCGCTCGCCATTGCGGTCCAGGGGACGGCCGGGCTCGCCGCCGTCGCCGGCCAGCCGGACGACCTCTTCGAGAATGACGGCCAGATCACCAAGGCGCCGATCCGAGCGCTGACGCTCGCCGCTCTGGCGCCACGGCCGGGCGAGCATCTATGGGATCTCGGCGCGGGCTCTGGATCGGTCGCGATCGAATGGAGCCTCGCCGGCGGGCGAGTCACGGCGGTTGAGGCTCGCCCCGACCGCGCGGCGGCGGCCCGACGGAACCTCGCCGCATTTGGTCTCTCCGCAAGCGCGATCGTCATCGACGGCCGATCCGAGGAGGCGATCGACGCGCTCGAGCGGCCGGACGCGGTCTTCCTCGGCGGCGGCGCGAACGCCGATCTCATCGCGCGGATCATTGCTCGTCTGCCCGGGGGCGGCCGCCTCGTCGCCAATGCGGTGACGATCGAGACCGAAGCGCTGCTCGTCGAGATGTCGGCCCGCTACGGCGGGCGGCTGATCCGCATCGACCTCGCCGAGGCGGCGCCGCTCGGGCGTTTTCGCGGCTGGCGGCCCGCGCGACCGATCTTGCAATGGAGCCTCACGCGATGATCGTCCTCGGCCTCGGTTTCCGCGACGCCGCGCCCGCGGCCTCGCTTCGCGCCGCCGCGGAGGCGGCTGCGTCCGGCCGGCTGGATCGCGTCGATCGGCTGGCGACCGCCGCCGACCTCGCCGGCCGTCCAGCCCTGCGCGCGCTCGCAAAAGAGCTGGGCCTGCCCGTCGTCGGCGCGCCGCTCGACCGCATCGCCGCCGAGACCCGCGCCGCGACGAGCCCCCGCATCCCTGCACGATACGGCGGACGCAGCGTCGCCGAGGCGGCGGCGCTGATCGTCGCCGGCCGCGGCGGGCGGCTGGTCGCGCCGCGCGCCGCCGCGCCCGATGGAACGGCCGTCGCCGCGCTCGCCGAGGGAGAAGGCCTGTGACCGTTCATTTCGTCGGCGTCGGCCCGGGCGCGCCCGATCTGCTCACGCTCCGCGGCCGCGACATCATCGCGGCGGCGCCGGTCTGCCTCTACGCCGGCTCGCTGATCCCGGAAGCGATCCTCGCTTTCGCGCCGCCGGGAGCGCGGCTCGTCAATTCGGCGCCGCTGACGCTCGACGAGATCATGACGGTGATCGGCGAAGCTCACGCAAGAGGCGAGGATATCGCCCGGCTGCACTCGGGCGACCTTTCGGTCTGGTCGGCCATGGGCGAGCAGATCCGTCGGCTCGAGCAGCTCGGCGTTCCCTACACCGTGACGCCGGGCGTGCCGTCCTTCGCGGCCGCCGCCGCCGCGCTCGGCGCGGAGCTGACGCTGCCTGGGCTCTCGCAGTCGGTGGTGCTGACCCGAGCCTCCGGCCGCGCGTCGCCCGTGCCCGGCGCGGAGGCGCTCGCCGCCTTCGCCGCGACCGGCGCCACGCTCGCCATCCATCTCTCGATCCATGTCCTCGACAATGTCGTCGCGGAGCTGCTCCCGCACTATGGCCCCGATTGTCCCGCCGCTGTCGTCTGGCGGGCGAGCGGGCCGAACGAATGCATCGTCCGCGCGCCGCTCGGCCGGCTCGCGGCGGCGGTCGGCGCCGATCCGGAGCGCACCGCGCTCATTCTCGTCGGCCACACGCTCGGCGCGCGCGACTTCGCGGACAGCCGCCTCTATGCCGCCGATTATGACCGGCGCTTCCGTCCCATCGGCCCGTCGCCGCGCTTTCCGGAGGGGGCATGACGCCGCCGCCCGGCCTCGTCATATCGGCCTCCGCCTCGGGCAGCGGAAAGACGACGGTCGCGCTCGGCCTCGCCCGCGCCTTCCGCCGCCGCGGCCTCGTCGTGCAGGCGTATAAGTCGGGACCCGATTACATCGACCCGGCTTTTCTCGCCGCCGCCGCCGGCGGAGCGGCGTTCAACGTCGACAGCTGGGCAATGCCGGCGGATCTCGTCGGCGCGATCCTCGGCCGCGCTGCGACCGCCGATGTCGCGATTGCCGAAGGAGCCATGGGGCTCTTCGACGGCGCGCCGACCCGCGGCGCCTGGGGGACCGGCGCGACGGCCGACCTCGCCGCCCGCACGGGATGGCCGGTGATTCTGGTCGTCGATCCGGCCGCGCAGGCGCAGACCGCCGCGGCGGCCGCCAAGGGTCTCGCGGACTTTCGGGCGAATGTGCGCGTCGCCGGCGTCATCCTGAACCGCATCGCCAGCCCGCGCCACGAAGCGCTGGTGCGAGCTGGCTTTTCCGAAGCCGGTCTGCGCGTCTTCGGCGCGCTGCCGCGCTCACCCGGCGTCGCCACGGCCGAGCGACATCTGGGACTGGTCCAGGCCGGCGAGAAGGCCGATCTCGAGGCGATGATCGAACGCGCCGCCGATCTCATCGAACGCCACCTCGACCTCGACGCCGTCCTCGCCGCCGCCCGCCCGATGACGGGCGCCTTCCCGTCGGGCGGCCGGCTCCCACGGGCTCCGGCGGCGCGGATCGCGCTCGCTCGCGATATCGCCTTCTCTTTCGTCTATCCGCATGTGCTCGCGGGCTGGCGCGCCGACGGCGCGACCATCCTGCCCTTCTCGCCGCTCGCCGACGAGCCGCCCGACCCGACGGCCGATCTCTGCTGGCTTCCGGGCGGCTATCCGGAGCTGCACGCCGGCCGGCTCGCCGGCGCCGAACGGTTCCGGGCCGGACTCGCCGCCTTCGCCGCGACCAGGCCGGTCCATGGCGAATGCGGCGGCTACATGGTTCTCGGCGCCGGCCTCGTGGACGCCGAAGGCGTCAGGCGCCGGATGACGGGTCTGCTCGGCCTGGAGACGAGCTTCGCCACGCGGTCGCTGACCCTCGGCTACCGGCGGGCGATCCTCCAGGCGCCGATTCCGGGCCATGCCGCGGGCGCCGTGGTCCGAGGCCATGAGTTCCGCTACGCCACGGTGCTCGCCCAGCCGGACGACGCTCTCGCCACGATCGCGGATGCGGCGGGCGCGGCCGTTCCCGAGACCGGCTCGCGGCGCGGCGCGGTGAGCGGGACCTTCCTCCATCTCGTCGCGGAGGAGGCGCGATGAAAAAATCCGTCGAGCTCCTCCTCGTCGGCATCGGCGTCGGGAGTCCCGCGCAACTGACGCTCGCCGGCGTCGATGCGATCAATCGCGCCGACATCGTGCTCGCGCCCGACAAAGGCGCCGAAAAGGCCATGCTGGCCGAGGTGCGGCGGCGCATTCTCGCGACCGTTTTAAAGAACCCGGAGACCAGGATCATCGCCTATCCGTCTCCGCTGCGCGACGCCGCGGCGACCGATTACGAAGCGGCGGTGGAGCGATGGCATGACGATATCGCGGCGGTCTGGCGGCAGCGCATCGCCGCGGCGCTGCCGGACGGCGGCCGGGCGGCGCTGCTGGTCTGGGGCGATCCGTCCTTGTTCGATTCCACCTTGCGGATCGCCGAGCGGCTCGCGAGCGACTTCGATTTGACCGTCGAGGTCATTCCCGGCGTCACGGCGCTGCAGGCTCTGACGGCGGCCCACCGGATCCCGCTCAACGAGATCGGGAAGCCGGTGCTCCTCACGACGGGCCGAAAGCTCACGGAGCGAGGTTGGCCCGTGGACGCCGACACCGTCGCCGTCTTTCTGGACGGCGCATGCGCGTTCCGCACTCTGCGAGGCGCGTTCGCGATCTGGTGGGGAGCCTATCTCGGAATGGAGGAGCAGATCCTCGTTCATGGCGAGCTCGAGGCCGTCTCCGACGACATCATCAGGAAACGCGCCGAAGCGCGCAGGCGTCACGGCTGGATCATGGACATTTATCTGATCCGGCGGATCGATCGCCCAAAGGGCGCGAAGGAGTTCTAGGGCGTTGGCGCCGACAAGATAGGACGATTCATAATAGGCTGAGTCACCGCCGCCTGCGCGGCGGTCTGATCGATCGTGACCGTCGTCTTTCCGTTCTCGACCGTCTGCGTCGGCTGCTTCGCATTGATCCAGAGATTGGGGTTCGCCGAAACGCGCGGCGCCGCCGAGCGAGAAGCCGGGGATGATCGCCGCATTGGCCGCGCCAGCCGCGCCGTCGCCTCCGTGGAAGACGCTCAGCGTCAAGGAAAGCGCGCTCGTCCCCATCAGCAGACGCCAGCGCGACAAGGAGCGGGACGCGACCGCCGATCCCGCCGGCGACGCTGTGACGAGCCGCAGCGTATGTCCGCGGGAAAACGCAAATCGTCAGGGCGAAACATCCTTGTCGTCGAAAATCATGCAATCCGCGCCGCCGCGTCCGGCTTCGGAGCGGAAGCGCTCGGCGTCCGCTGCGCGCGCTCCACGCGCAGCGTCGTCATCGTTCGAAATCGACCACTCCAGCATCTGGTTCGGCGCGCCGACGTGCTGGTCGGGCTTCTCCCGCAAGTCGCAATGGGGCGCCTCGAGCAGATGCGCTGTCGCCTCAGCGGCCATTGTGTCGGGTTCACGCTTCGGCCAATCGCGCTCCGAGGGGGAGCGCAGCGTCACCGTCATTGCGAGGCAGAAGAGCGTCATGGCGAGGCGAAAGCGCCAACGCGCCTCCGCGCGCGCGAACAGAAAATGGCGCGAGCAGCGTAGGCGCGGGTCCACCACGACCGTCGTCATCACAATTCGTCTCGGGCCGGCGAGTCGGACCGCGCCGCGCTCGACGCCGCTGGAGGGGAATACGGGAGTCGACGGTCGGCTGCGACAATCGCGGCGCGAAACAATTCCGCACAGATGCGTGCACGCCTTGGGCCTCTCGATGCGCCCGAATACGAAGTCATGCTACGCCCCTGAATAACTGAAAAATTCTGTAGCAGCCTCCGACAACCAGCCGTCGACATGCAGCCTCTTCAATTGCTAGACGATCCTGGGATCGCGGACACGAAGAAAAAAGTTCAGAAAATATCGGGAATCATGCCGAGCTGGAGGCGGTCGACGAGTAAATACTTATTCAGAAATGACAATTACTGTCATTATCACGCCTCGCCCGAATCCGCTGCTCTTGGCGGCGTATAACTTCGCTTCGAGATTGTCGAAAGGCTTGGTGTCAATGTAGAGGGCGAAGCCGGACTTGCCCTGCGCGGCCCTTGCCGAGTCCGCGCCATTTGTCGGCGTCGGTCCAGGAGCCGGAGACGAACGCCTTGGTCCAGGAGTCACGCCCGAGAGCGGCAGCCCCTCGACCGCGCCGATGCTGTCGCCGTGCTGGCTGAGCTCGCCGCGAATGCTCGGTCCCTTGTTGCTCCAAAGGGCAATATCAGGGCAAATAGACGCAATCTTCGGCGTCAGTCGCGATGTAATTCTGGGCGATCTTTGTTCGCGCTCACCGCCGCCCAAAGTCCGACGCCGACGCGCCGAAGCGGCAGAACCGCGCGTCGCCCGACGAGCAGCGGCTCGGACCAGCCGTGCATCACGCGATCATTCGGCCCCGGCGCTTCCGCATCGGTCTCCAGCGACACGAGCGCGACGCCGAGCGCACTCAGCTCGCGGACCTGCATGACGCAGGCGGCTTCGCGCAGGCCGGCGAAGCCGACCCAGCGTCCCGACCATCCGCGCGTCGTGAGTCCGACGGCGGCTGCGGCGCCGACGAGTCCGCGGCGCGAGCCGAAGCCGGCGATGCGACGATGGGCGAGGATGGCGGCTGTTTCGTCCGCGCCGATTTCACGCCGGCTCGCCTCGCGGCCGAAGCCGATGAGATCGCCCGCGTCGTCGCAGGCGAGAACGACGCCTGGCGCGCTCGACGGAGCGGCCCGCGCTTCGACGCCGGCGACGACGCGCTCGAACAGGCGATCGAGCGCGTCCCTCTCGCAATCGAGGACGAGACAGGAGGCCTGATTGTTCGTCGTTGCGCTCACGCCGCCATGGAGACGATGTTCGACGCAGCCGATGAATTGCGCCGCATCCGCGAGCGACGCGCCCAATTCGCACGCCAGCAGCGAGGTGCTCGAATCCGATATCGCGTCGTCGGTGTCGTCGATCCCGATGAGAACGCGCATCAGTCCGCGACCTCCGCATCGCGCGGCCGCTTGCCGATAGCGACGAGACGCCCGTTCACCCTCTCGACCGGCGCGACCGCGCGACCGTTCCACAGACGCGGCGACAGCCAGCCGCCGGTGCTGACGAGCGCGTCGGGAGCGAGCGCGCACGCCTCGCGATCGATCGCGACGGACTCTATGCCGGCTTCGGCGAGCGCCGCGACGGAGATCGGATCTGCGAGACGCCGCAACCGGCCATATTCGAGGAAGCGGCCCGACCAGCCATAGGCGGTGAGGCCGACCGCCGCCAATGCGCCGATGATTCCGTCATTGGTTCCGCCGAGGCCGAGAAGGCGCACGCCTGCCCGCGCCGCGACCGCCCGCGCGCGCTCCTGCGTCTCGATCTCATAGGTGCAGGACAGGCCGAATTCGACGATCTCGGAGAGGTCATCCGTCTCCCGCGCGACGCAGAGGCCGGGGTCCGAGCCGTCGCTCGCGAGCTCCGCTATATGGGCGACGGCGCGCGCGACCAGCTCGGGAACCAGGGCCTCGTCCGCGACCTCCACCACGGCGCAGGCCGGACTATTGTGCGAGGTGAAAGGAATGCGCGGATCGATGAGCAATTGATGGCGAAGCGCTCCCCAGAGCCGCGCGCCATCCGGGAGCTTGCGCTCGAACATGCGCACCAGCCGTCCCGTGCCGATCTTCGCGCCGACGACGTCGGTGTCGTCGAAGCCGAGATAGATTTTCGTCATAGCGGGTCCCTCCGCCGCTCGACGATCGGCGCGAGGCGCCGCGCGCCGAACGGATCGTCGAACATTTCGACCTCGACGCCGTAGATGCGCCGCATGCGCTCCGGCGTCACCGTCTCGTGGGGCGCGCCGTCGGCCTGTATGAGGCCGTCTTGAAGTATGGCGACGCGCGTCGCGACCTGCATCGCGTGCTCGGGATGATGCGTGCTGACGAGCACGCCGTGACCGTCGGCGACGAGATCGGACAAATGCCGCATGAGGCGGATCTGATAGCCGTAATCGAGACCCGTCGCCGGCTCGTCCATGACGAGAAGCCGCGCGCCTTGCGCCAGCGCGCGGGCGATCAGCGTGAGCTGACGCTCGCCGCCGGAGATTTCCGTATAGGGCCGGTCGATCAGCCGCTCGATGCCGAGGCGTGCGACGACCGTTTCGACGATGCGGCGGTCCTCGGCGTCCGGCGCGCGCACGAGGCCGGTCTGCGGCAGGCGCCCGAGCGTGACGACCTCCCGCACGCTATAGGGAAAAGGCGTGATATGGCCTTGCGGCACATAAGCGATGCGCTTGGCGATGTCACGCTGCGAGAGCGTCGAAAGCGGCGCTCCGTCGAGCCGCACCTCGCCGCGCCGTGGCGCGAGAAAGCCCAGCAACAGGCGAAACAAAGTGCTCTTTCCGGAGCCATTGGCGCCGAGCAGAGCGACGATCTCGCCCGTGCCGAAGCCGAGCGTGACGCCGCCGAGCACGCTGCGTGCGCCACGCGAGAAATGCAGATCGACGCCGTCTATACGCGCGACCGAGTGAGGCGGCCTCATGATCGGCTCTCGGGTTGCGGAAGACGGCGCTTCACAGCCATGCCCTCCGCGCGCGTCCGAGCACGAGCACGAAGGCCGGAACGCCGAGCAGCTCGGTGACGACGCCGATCGGGATCTCCGCATGGGCGATGTTGCGCGCGACGCAATCCGCCACGATGAGGAAGATCGCCCCGAGCATCGCGCTCGCCGGCAGGAGCCGGCTGTTGGTCGGTCCGATGGCGAGGCGCGCCACATGCGGCACGACGAGCCCGACCCAGCCGATCATCCCGGCCAGCGACACGCAGAGGGACGAGGCCAGCGTCGCAGCGGCGATCACGCCATAGCGCGTCGCCTCGACCGGCACGCCGAGCGAGCGCGCCTCGTCGTCGCCCATCGAGAGCGCGTCGAGCGCGCGGCCCGCGAGCGTCATCGCCGCGACCGCCGCGAGGATTGGTCCGGCCGCGCTCTCGACATGGCGAAGCTCGACGCCGCCGAGGCTGCCCATCAGCCAATAGACGATCGCCGGCAGCTGCTCGTAAGGGTCGGCGACATATTTGACGATCGACAGAGCCGAGGTAAACAGGGCCCCGGAGATCATGCCGCCGAGCACCAGCGTCACCATCGACGCCGAGCCGAACAGATTGGCGATGACGACGCCGACGCCCACCGCGACGATCCCCATGAGAAAGGCTGAGGCCTGCACCACGAGCAGATTGCCGGAGACGAGAATGCCGAGCGCCGCGCCGAATCCGGCGCCGCCGAGAACGCCGAGAATCCCGGGCGAGACGAGCGGATTGCGAAACACCGCCTGAAACGAAGCGCCCGAGGTCGCGAGCGCCGCCCCGATGAGGCCGGCCGCCAGCACGCGCGGCAGTCGGATCTCGACGATGAGATTATGCAAGAGGTCGAGACGTTCGGGGGCGAGCTCCGCGAGGCCGACGCGCGCGCAAAAGAAGGTGACGACATCCGTCGGCGCCAGAGGATAGCGGCCGACCGACAGAGCGATGAGAACGACGGCGACGAGCGCGATCGGGAGAAGGAGGAGGCGGGTCGAAATGGCCGCTCACTCCAAGATCCGCGCGACATCCGCGTCGCTCGGGTCGACGCCGAGAAACAGGCGATAGAAGGACTTCGTCTCCGCGACGAGATCGAGCGGATAGCGCTTCGGATAGAACAGATTGGCGAGCCATTGCACGCCGAGCGCGCGCATGTAGCTGGGCGGCCGATCGATCCAATTGAAGGGCGCGTGCGGGACGAAGACGATGCGCCCTTGCTTCACCGCCTCGACATTGCGCCATTGCGAATTGGTCTTGGCGATGTCGCCGAAGCCCTTGTTCTGGGCGACGATGATCTGCGGCCGCAGCGCGACGATCTGCTCGAGGCCGATTCTGTCCTGGCCGAAATGAGTCGATTGCGTGCAATGATAGACATTGTCGCCGGCGGCGAGCGCGATCGCCTCGGCGTGGAATCCTTTGTCGCAATCGGTGGCGAGGCCGTCCGCGGTTTCGGCGTAATAGACCCTTATGCGCTGCTCCGGCGGAATGCTCGCGGTCGCCGCGCGCACGCGCGCCAGCGCATCGTCGATGTAGCGTGCGAGTTCGCTCGCCTTCTGCTCGCGCCCGAGGATCTCGCCGAGAAAGACGAAGGCTTTCGAATAGTCGTCGAGCGTTTCGAGCTTCAGAAAGACGACCGGCGCGCCGATCCGGGCGAAGCTGCGCTCGGCCTTGTCGATCTCCATGAAATGTCCGAGCCAGGCGATGACGAGGTCGGGACGTCGGCTCGCCACCTCCTCGAGATTGAGCTCGCGGCCCATGCCGGCCTGACTGCCGATCACGGGCAGCTCAGCGGCCTCGTTGCGCAGGAGTGGCCTCTCGTCCCCGCGGAACGGCACATTGAGGCCGATGAGCAGTTCCGGCGCCAAAGCGTAGAGCGTGAGGGTCACGGGCGGCGCCGCACCGTAAATGCGTGCAGGATGGGCCGGAATGACGAGTTTTCGTCCCGCCATGTCGACGATCTCCCGCGTCTCTGCGGCGAGCGCCCGACTGCAAGCCAGCGCGAGCGCGAACAGAAGGCAGGCAAATCGAAAGGTCATGACTCGAGGCTCCAACCTATGCCGGACTGCTCGGTCCCGGCGACAGGCGATGATATTCTATATAGCCATACTACATAACGAAACGACGCCCGCACAAGCCTAACTCTCGGCCGAAAAAAGAAATCGCCGCCGACCTCCCTCAAAAAGGAAGCGGCCAGACTCGCGAAGCAGGAGGGCGCTTCGCTGAATCAATGGATCGCGACGGCCGTCGCCCAGAAAATCGGCGTTGTCGAGACGACGGCCGACTTCCTGAAGCGGCGCGCTGGAAATGCGAACGGCTCCGGTTTGTCGGAGATCCTTCGCAGCGCGCCCGGCCGCGCGCCGGATCCCGGCGATGAATTGCCCCCGATTCGGTTTCGACGCGAAGATCAGGGTGCGGACGCGCAGATCGATATGCTGAAGGCGTCCGAATGCGTCGAGCTTTTCCGCGAGCGCTTGTCGCGCGCCAAGGCCGTAGTGGCGAGACTCGATCGTCTCGCCCTCCTCCGTCAAAACCCCCCTCGCCTTTTCAGTCAGGACGCAGAGATAGCCGCCGGCGCCCTCGATCTCATCGCCGCGTTGCAGGATCGCGGCGATGACGATCACAATACGATTCGACCGGTCCGGATATCATTCGTCGAGCTCGGTCGGCGGCGAGGCCACAAAACGGAGCAATCACCGATTTCGTTTTGCGCCCCTTTGTCCGATCAGGGGGCGGCGTCGAGTCGACTCACCTGCTGGAGGCCGATCGAGCAATTTCCACTGCGACCAGCGGCCGCCCAGACTCGAGGCCGCTTCTTTTCAAGATCGAAAAGCCGGTCGAATGGGTTGACTCTGATAGCATTTTTTTGCGTGATGAAATTTGATCAGGGGAAGCTCGACGAGCTTGCAGTTCGACTCTTGTGCAAGATCTGGTAGTTTGGCGAGAACAACAAGGCAGAGAGGGCGTCGTGAAAGAAGCGGGTTCGCATTCCTTGGTGGTCGAGTCGCCAGTTTTTGGTTTCGTGATAGAATAGAAAAAAATACAATCTCGCTCAGCCCGCTCGGAAATCAAAGTAACGAAAAGCGGGGGTCTGTGCTGACTCCTGTATCTCGAGATCGCAAATCCTATTTCAGGATATTGTGGCAACTGCCCGATTTTCAGGCGATTCTTGCTTCGATCTCGCCCGAGACAACGGCCTGGCTAGAGCTGAACGTCTCGAGCTGGGAGCCGGCGAGCCAGCCTCCGGCTTGGATCGGCCTCGTCTCCACCATCGCGGGAAGCGCGAAATACAATCTCGTCACGCGTATCTGGCAGGCGTCGTCCACATCGCCGGAGCTCGCGGGGCCATTCCGTTTCGGCGTCGCGGGCGGTGTGACGGGAGACAGCTTCGCTCTCTGCGCGCATGTCGAAACGCTCGACGCTCCTTTGCTGATCTCTCACCCACGGCTGCGAAAGCTCGAAGAGACCACGCGAATCGTGACCCCTCCGGCGCTTGTCGGCGATCGGCTCTCCTCCGAGGCGGCCGGCAAGCTCGACGAAGCGAGCCCCGACGCCATCGACGGCGAGTCTCTGGCGAGGGAAGCCGCTGCGCGGGCTCATGATCCCGATCACTTCGATTTCAGCGACATTCGCGTTTCTGCAGACGGAACCATCTCTCATCGTCGGGTCGAGTTCTTCTGCGACGCCGCGCTTCGCGATTTGCGACGCCGGCGGCAAACGCGCGAGGCGGAGCCGGCGACGTCGAAGGGCCGGCGCATCTCAACCTGTTGCGGACCTCCGACGCGCGTCCGAGCTGGAGGCTCGTCGAGCCGCAGTCGAAAACGGGTTCTCGGCGTCAATTTCCGCCCGCAATGGTCGATCGAGGGAGAGGACACATTTTATATTCGCGTCATCGACGCCGAGAGCGAGGAGCCTTCCGTCACGGCGCGGTTCTTCGATCCGGCGACCGGCCGTCACGTGCCGATCGAGCCGATGCGGAACTATGTGTTCTCCTTGCTGATGTCGGCGCATCGATGCGCCGGCGAGGTGCAGATCTCCATCCTCGACAAATTCGGCGGCATCTCGAGTTTTCACACGAAATCCGTGGATCGCCAGATGAAAGGCGGAACGGACCGCGCGTTCTATTCGGAGCTGCGCATTCCGTTCGTGACGCCCGCGGACGCATGCTGGCTTTCGATCAGCGTCGTGAAATCCCGACGCGATCCCACGATCGTCTCGGCTACGATCGACAGTTTTCTGTTCTTCGCCGACCCCGTTCTGACGCACGAAGAGCGCGAGCAGCTTCCCGCGAGAGTCTCCCTGGCCATGTTGACGAGCCTGCGCCAGAACGCGGGTTATTCGGCGAAGCAATTCGAGATTGCCGGCGCGGCGCCCGAGGGCGCCTTCGATCTCTTGCTCGCCGAGCCGCGAGCGCTGACGATCGCAAAGGGGCTCATGCGGCCGCGGACGCTTCCCGTGACCGTCGCCAGCCTGAGCCTCTTCGATTCGCTCGTCCAGGCAGCAGGAACCCTCGACGGCGCCGTGGAGGCGCCTTCGCTGATCGCATTCGTCGATGGTCGCGAAAGCTGCAAATTGGAGGTTCAGCTCACAGATAAAACGTTCTTTGCGCGCGGCAAGTTGAAGCCGCGCCATCGCGACGGTCGTCGCCATCTGCTGGATGTGCGCTGCGAGACCTCTCGAGAGGTGCTGGCGGCGCGGCGCGTGAGCATCGATCTTCCCGAGGACGGAGGCGTCTGGGGAAAGCAAGCGGCCGACGCCGAGGCCGCGGCGCGTCGAACCGCCAGCGAGCTGGAGTTGCTGCGCGGCCAGGCGCAGGACGCCAAGAGGGCGCTCGGGGCCGCCAGCGGCCTTCACGAGCGAATCGCGCAGCTCGCGCCGATCGTCAACGCGCTCGCCGCCGACTTCGGCTTGATGGAGCGGGCGGGATTGTCGACGAGAGCGGCGGACGTCCGATCGTCGGCGAAAAAGCGTTCCGGCGCGAGTCCGGAAGAGGCCTTGCTGGTCGCCTCGCCGCTCTTCGACGAGGCGTGGTACGCGAAAATGTATATGTCCCGGGACAAATCGGGCTTGTCTCCGGCCGCGCATTATCTCGAGAGGGGAGTGGCCGAGCGCCTGTTCCCTCACCCCTTGTTCGACGCCGAATGGTATCGCGAGCGATATATGTCGACAAAGAGCGCAGAGCCGCCATTCGTGCATTTCTTGCGCGAAGGCGTGAAGCGCGAATATGTCGCGCATCCGCTGTTCGATCCGGCTTGGTTCGCCCGGCGCTATCAGCGCAAGGGCCTCGTCGACTGCATGATCTTCTTCCAGAAATTCGCCTTCGAATGCGGCCTCGACCCGCACCCGCTGTTCGACAGCAAATGGTACGGCGAAACCTATCCCAAGACCTTTCGCGAGGGACGGATCGGCGTTCACGATTATATGGAGACCGGCGCGCAGCGCGGGCGTTGGCCGAATCCGCTGTTCGATCCGGCCTATTATGTGCGGACCTACAAGGAGCAGATCGAGCCCGGGACCAATCCTCTGGCGCATTTCATCGAGCAGGGCAGCGACGATGGCTTGAACCCCAATCCGTTGTTTTCCTCTGCTTGGTACCGAGCCGTCAATCCCGGCGTGGCGGCCGAGAATTGGATACCCCTCGCGCATTATCTGCATGTGGGCGGCAAGCTCGGTCTCGACCCGAATCTTTCCTTCAGCACCAAATCCTATCTCGCCGAGAATCCCGATCTCGATCTCGCGAAGGAGAGCGCGCTGGCGCATGCATTGCGCAAACGCTCCGGCCGAGGCGAATCCACGCTTTCGACAGAGACGAGGCCGCAGTGGAAAAAGGCGCCGCTCGCCTCCTCCGAGCGCCAGAGCCGGCGGGACGTTGCGCTGCCGAGCGTCAATTGGGTCATCGGCCCGCCGGACAATATTCAATGGGCCTATGGCAACAACGCCAAGCGCTTCATCGAGAACATGCCCCGATGGAGTCATGCCGTCAGCGGCTCCGCCGCAGCCGATATCGTGCTCTATTTCGATGTGATCGTCGCCGAGCGCTTCGCCGTTCCCGGACATCGCAAGATCATCCGCATCGGCGGCGCCCGGCCGATCGATCGTCTCTATGGCGATGATCCCGAGCGCCTGCGAAAGGGCCTCGCGCCCTTCGAGGCGGTGATCGCGCTCAGTCCTTCCCTGCTGCGTCGCGTGTCGGAAGTCCACCCCAATGCGGTTCTGATCCCCAACGGGCTCGATCTCGACCTCTGGAAGCCGGCGGCGCGCGAAGCGGATCGCCCCTTCACGGCGGGCGTCGCGGCGAGCGCGAAGTCGAACGCCGAACGAGACGTGAAAGGCATCGACATCGCTATCGCCGCGGCGGAACGAGCCGGCGTCGCGCTGCTGCGCACGCACAAGGGCCCCGATCAGATCCCGCATGATCGCATGATCGAGGATTTCTACTCGAAGATCGACGTGCTGCTGCATCCTGTCGCGCCGGGGCGAGAGGGGTCGTCGAACGTCATCATGGAAGCGCTCGCCATGGGAGTTCCGGTCATCACGACCGCCTCGGCGGGCTTCCACGGCGAGCTTCTCCAGGACGGCGTCGACGCCTTCATCCGATCGAGGGACGTCGCCGAGATCGCAGAGGCCATCCTCGCTCTGCGCGATCATGCCGATCTCGCGGAGCGGGTCCGCGACAATGCGCGGCGCTTCGCGCTCGAGCATCACGACATCGGCAAGATCGCAGAGCGTTACGAGGCCGTGTTCCGCGACGCGCTGGTCCGCGGCGGAGCGCAGCCCTCTCCGCGCGTCGGCTTCTTTCCTTTCTGGAAGCCGACGCCCGCTTTCGCTTCCTCTCGCTTGCGCAGCGACTTTCCGGCCGCTTTGCTCGAGCAGGCGCCGACCCCGCTCGCCATTTCCAGCGAAGGCTCGACCGATGTCGATGTCGCGCTGGTGGTGCAGTCGGCCGAGGACCCGCTCTACGCCGCTTTGTCCGAGAATCCGCGAATATTCGTGGTCTACGACGTATGCGACCGCTATTTCGAGAATCCGAAAGTGTTCAAGACGCCGTCCGGCGAGGTCAATTCGCTGGAACGTTTCAACGAGCTGATCGCCCGCGCCAATGTCGTCATCGCGCCCACCGTCGAGCTGAAAGCCGAGCTCGCCCGGCGCTTCCCTCGCAAGCCCGTCTATCTCGTTCCGGAGATGATCGACTATAGCCGCGGCTTCCGGGACGCTTCGCCCGTCGAGCCGAAGCGCGTGATCTGGTTCGGCTCTCCGCAGCGCGGAAACTTCGATTCGGCGCGCTGGCTCCTCGACTCCCTGACGACGCGGCTGGGCTATGAGCCTCGGATCGTGTCGCGCAAGAGCTATTTCTCGCGCATGCCCGAACATGCGCCGCATGTCGTCGACTGGTCCATCGACACATTTCTCGGAGAGCTCCAGGCCGCCTCGATCTGCGTCGTCTCACATGCGGAAGAGGAGAAGACCAAGAGTCCGAACCGTTTCATCACCGCCGTGGCGCATGGCGTGCCCACTGTCGTGTCGAGCTCGAGGCCGTCGGCGCAGCTTCTGCGTCGGGCCGGCTGCGAATGGGCGATCGTCTCCAATGAGGAAGAGCTCGATGTGGCGGCGCGCCGTCTGGAAAATCCCGACGAGCGTCGACAATATCTCCAGAAGGTGCAGGCGGCCATCGAGGCCGAGCATGGAAACGCCGCCGTTCGCGGAGCCTATCTGCAGCTGTTCCTGAACCGGGTCCACGACACAGGCCGCGCCGAGCGCCGCCGGGTCGCTTATGTGACGCACAATCTCAACTACGGCGAGGGCGCTCCCAAAAGCCTATTCGAGCTGGCCGTCGGCCTGCGTGACCACGCGAATATCGAGCCTTTCGTCTATTGCGCGGCGCCGGGCGACCTCGCAAGCTCCTACGCCGAAGCGGAGGTCGCTCTGCACACATTCACCGACGAGGCCCGGCCGCCCATGCGGGTGCTGAATCAGAGCTTCGAGGCCGTGCGCCGCGACTTCATATCCTTTCTGCGCGACAACCAGATCGACTATGTCGTGGCGAACACCATCAAATCCGCGCCATTCGTCACTTTCGCGGATGAAGAGGACATCCCCGCGTCGATCATCATTCGCGAAAGCTTCGAAAAAGCCAATCGCTTCAACTATTATCTGCCGCCTGTGCAAGAGGCCGCGGAGCGCGCGTTGCTGTGCGCCCGCAGCGTCGTCTTCGTCTCGGCGAACACGATGCGATATTGGGCGGACCAACCCATGACGCCGGACATTCGGTTGATCAAAAACGGCGTCAATGTCGCTCCGTTCGAGGCCGCGCTCGCTCTCGACAAGGCCGAGGCTCGGCAGCGTCTCGGCATCGAGGCCGACCTCCTCGCCGTCTGCGTCGGCACGATCAATGAACGCAAGGGGCAGCTCGAGCTCGCGAGATGGTATCAAACATTGCCGAGCCATATCCGTGAACGCTTGACGATCATGTTCGTCGGCGCGACGGAAGGCGGCGGCCTGGACCGCTTCCGAGCCGAATATGACGCTCTGCCGCCTGAAATAAGAAAGAAGCTGCTCATCGTTTCGACGACGCCCGACATCGGTCTCTATTATCGCGCGAGCGATCTCTTCCTGATGAACTCGTCGCAGGAGAGTTATCCACGTTCGACCATGGAAGCCTTGCTGTTCGGCTTGCCCGTCATATCGACGCCCGTCTTCGGCGTTCTCGAGCAGGTGGTCAACGGCGAGAACGGCATGATCTTTCCTTTCGAGGACATGATCGCATGGCGACAGGCCATCGAACGTCTGGTCGCCGATCCGAGGCTCCTCGCCGAAATGTCGGAGAACGCCGCGTCTTCGTTCTGGAAGCTGACGACATATGCGGAGATGCTCAACGACTATCGTTCAGTGGTCGCGCCTCTGGTCCCGTCGGCCGCGGATGCGGCGCCAGCGTCGAGCGATGCGGTCGAAGCGGATGCGGTCGTCGAGCCTGTCGAGATGGCGCCGGTCTCGTGACGAGATGAGCGCTCTCCGCACGGGCGCGCGCTCACCCGCCGCATGGTTCGGGTGAGCGAAACACAGAAGACCGCACGGATCATGACGCGTCGGCGCGCCCCAGCCTTTCCAAGGCGCGCCAACGCATCCTCGCCTCGTGCTGAAGCTTCTTCAAATCGAGCGCGGGCGCGCGTAGCCAACCATAGACCTCGCGGGTGACCGCTAGGATCGGCTCTCTTTCGTCCGGCTTGTTATGGCGCAGCTCGCCGATGACCGAGCTTTCGACGATATCTGTCACCGCGGCCGGCGAGACGCCGAATGCGCGCGCGATCTCCGCGATCTGCTCTCGCGGCGACGAAAACCACCTTTCGTAATGAACGACCGCAGCAATCTGTGGCCCGAGATGTCGTAGAGCATTCAGATAATGCTCGACCCACAACAGCTCGCCCATTTCCAGAGGCAGACTATTGCGCGCGTGAAGGGAGGCCGCGACCGCGCGCGGATCACGCACGGCGAGCACCCAGAGCGGCGATATATCGAGCTCGGCGAGCAATCGAAGCCATATGGGCAGCAAAGACGCCGAGCGGGGGTCCTTGAACGCCCATCTCCCGCCATTGTCGCGAAGCTGCGCGGCGACGGTCGCTTTCAAGCGCCCTATGGTCGCATTCGCTTCCGCGCCGAGAGAACCAGCGTCCAGAGCCTCGCGCACGCTCCATGAACTGTCCCAGCTCGCGCCGAGCTCAGCGAGCAGCGTCTCATGCAGGCGATTGATTTCGGCGTGCTCATAATAGCCGTCTTGATTGTACAATCCCGCGTGCAGCAATGGTCCGCCGAGTGAAAACCCCAATCGGCCGACGATTTTGGCGCAGAGCGACGTTCCGCCCCGATGCATGCCGAGGACAATGGCGACACGTTTGTCCGCGCCGTCTTCCGTCGCCGTCAGCTTCCAATCCGCGTTCCGCAGCGCGTCGATCGAGCGCGCCGCTTTCGCTCGATTCTCAGTCAAGCTCAGGATCTCGGTCGAGTCCCGCAGCAACCAGCGCGACCGTGAAAACCGTCGCGACGCGTCCTCGAGCAGCCTCTGCGCCTCGCTCAGACGATTGCGGTTGCGCAAACAGCTCACGGCGAGCTGATAGCCGGTCTCCTCGGCGGGAAACCGGGCGCGCAGCTCCGCCGCTATGCTCAGCGCCGCGTCGACATCCCCGCGCGCCCTGGCGTTGGACGCCAGCAGAGACAGTGGCCAGGAGTCGTTCGCGAATTGGGAGAGGGCCGCGCCGGCGATCAGATCCGCCTCGTCGAGCTTGCGCAAGGCGCGCGCGGCCGCGACGCCGATGCGATAGCCGACGTCCTTTTTCGGAAAACGAGTCCGCAGTTCGGAGGCGAGCTTGCGCGTTCGTTCCCAATCGCCGCTCGCATGCGCGATCCATGCCCGCTCGATCGCTATCCACCGCGGCTCGGAAAATCGCACGGCAGCCGCGTCGAGTATGGACTCCGCCTCGTCCAAGAGAAGCAGCGACCGAGCGATTTTCGATCCGATTTCATAGCCGCCGCGGTCTTCGGGAAAACGGCTGCGCAGCTCGGCCGCCAGCCGCAATGTCTCTTCCGCATTTCCGCGCGCTTGCGCGTTGCTCGTCCGCTCGAGCAGCGGCCAGGCTCGATCCGGGAACCGACTGGCCGCCTCTGCAGCGATCGCGTCGGCCTCCTCGAATCGCCGCAGCGATCGCGCCGCCGAAAGCTCGACCCGGTAAGCTTTGCCCTGGTCGGGAAATTGCGCTCGCGCGTCGCGAGCCAATTGCATCGCGGTGACGAAATCGCCGACGGCCTGGGTGATCGCGGCCCTTTCGATCAACAGCCAAGGCTGGCCCGAAAATCGTTCCTCGGCCTCGGCCAAGACCGCCATCGCCTCATCGAAGCGTCTCAATTCACGCAGGGCGACCGCGCCGATCTCATATCCGGCGCGCGATGCGACGAAGCATCGTCTCAGCTCGGCGGCGGCTTGGGCGGCGGCGGACCAGTCTTTGCCTCTGGCGGTCTTTGCGCGCTTGACGAGTTCCGCTTCTAAACCCGGGGCGCCCATATCCGTTCCGCTGTCGCGGGCGGGCATGAACGCCGCTTCATGCGCGCTTCAACACCCGCGGTCCACTGCGGCCGCATTTGCAGAACGCAGCCCGATGCTTGTCACGATTACAGATTTCCCCGACTCCCCGCAAGCCTGCCGAATGCTCCGGAGAGTCGGACGGGTCGGGTCGTCGGCCCCCGGCGCCGCGATTTCACCGACGCCGACGCCGACGCCGACGGCGCGTCTCTATCTCTCGAGGTGTTTGGTCATGAGGGGGCACCTGATATAATTCTCCGCACCGAGGCCGTCCGTCGTGACGCGCTGCTCGACCGCAAGACTCGACCGAGACATTCGACCGAGCGCGCATGCGGATATGACCGGGCCCCGAGGCGCGGTCGGCGACGGAGAGGGCGGATGAAAGTTCTGGTGACGGGAGTGGCCGGCTTCATAGGATTCCATTGCGCAGCATTTCTGCTGGAACGGGGCGACGAGGTCGTCGGGATCGACAATATCAACGACTATTATGACACGTCGCTCAAGCTCTCTCGCCTCGAGCTGCTGACGCCCTACCCGAACTTCCGCTTTCTGAAACTCGATTTTGCCGACCGCGCGGCTATAAAGGAGCTGTTCGCGACGAACCGATTCGATCGCGTCTGCCATCTCGGCGCTCAAGCGGGCGTGCGCTACTCGCTGGAGAATCCCGCCGCTTACGTCGACTCCAATCTGGTGGGCTTCGGCAATATTCTCGAGGGATGCCGCCATGGCGAGGTCCCGCATCTCACCTATGCGTCATCCAGCTCGGTGTATGGCGCGAATACGAGGACGCCGTTCAGCGTCCGGCAGTCGGTCGACCATCCGGTGAGCCTCTATGCGGCGACGAAAAAGGCCAATGAGCTGATGGCGCACAGCTACAGCCATCTCTATCGTCTGCCGACGACGGGCCTCCGCTTCTTCACCGTTTACGGCCCCTGGGGGCGCCCGGACATGTCGCCGCTGATCTTCACGCGCAAGATCATCGCCGGCGAGCCCATCGACGTCTTCAACAATGGCGATCATGCGCGCGACTTCACCTATATCGACGACATCGTCGAGGGCGTGATTCGGACTGTCGACAAGATCGCCGAGCCCGATCCGGAATGGTCGAGCGACGATCCGGATCCGTCCTCCTCCTCGGCTCCCTGGCGGGTTTACAATATCGGCAATTCTCGGCCGGTGGAGCTGCTCGACTTCATCGGAGAGATCGAGAAGGCGGTCGGACGCTCCGCGATCAAGGTCATGCGGCCCAAGCAGCCGGGCGACGTCGACCGCACCTGCGCCGATGTCTCGGCGCTCGAGGCCGCGGTGGGCTTTCAGCCGGCGACGCCGATCGACGTCGGGATCGGCAAGACCGTCGCCTGGTTCAAAAAATACTATGACATCCGCCCTGGCGCTGAATGACTTTCACGCACGACAGAGGCGCCCGCATGATCGAACAAAGCGTCCTCGTCGCCAAACTCGACCCGATCCAGCAAGCTGGACCGAAAGCAGGGCGCAGGGCGGAGGCCGGTGAACATGGGCAATGAGACGCGGCGCAGCAGCGCGACGAGCCGCCGCATGATTCTCGCGAGCGCAGCGGTCGCCTTGGCGAGCAGCTGCGCCCGGTCGCTCGCGGCTCCGGCGGATCGCACGATCAATATCATTCGCGCCGAATTGACCCCTTATCAATTCGGCGCGAGAGGCGACGGCTCCGACGACACCGCCGCGTTCGGCCGCGCCGTCCTGGAAGCCGCGCGACTCGAGCGGCCGCTCATGATTCCGCGCGGCGACTTCGTCCTCACGCCTCCGGCCGCGTCGAGCTGGCAGTTTCGCAACATCCCCGAGCGAACCACGCATATCTGCGTTCCGCTCGTCTCGGGCCTGACGGTCGTCGGGCGCGGCGGCCGCATCATGACGCGCGCGCCAGCGACGCCGCTCGGCCCTCTCGCTCGGATATTCCTGTTCGGAACCGGTTTGAATCTCTCGCCCGGCGCCTTGCGGGACATTCTGTTCGACGAGGTCGAATTCGATTTCGCCGACGAGTTCAGCCCCATTCACAGCTTCACATTCGCCTTCGGCCTCACGGGAGTCGACAATTTCGAGCAGAGAAATCTGAAGCTGCATTCCAGCGGAAAACGCGCCGGCCGCGGCCTCTTCCTCCTGAACGGCCGGGACCGCCGACAAATCGGCTGCCGCCATAAGAACATGATCCAAGGCCATTATGTCCACTATGAATGGGGGCCCATCATTCGCGACGTGAGCTTCGAGCATTTGACCGAATGCATGGATTGGGATGGCCCCGCCTGGAAGGTCGACGCAAAAGGGCTGAGGTTCAAGAATCTCGTCCATGAGGCGCAATGCATCGATTCCGCCGGCGGGTCCGACTGGGTCATCAGCGACGTGACCGCGGAGAACACGGGAAGCGTCTTCTTCCTCTATCACAAGCTCGAAGCCTATCCGACCTTCGCGGAATGGTTTCAAAGTCCCGAGGGCTCCTTCACCAACAGATGCGTGCCAATGGAGCGAATCCTGGTCCGCAATGTGCGCGGACGCGCGGCCGGGCGGGACTACGCGCTCAAGGCCGCCGAGACGTTTCGCGTCGGGCCCAATCGCTTCAAGAAATATCCGAAAGAGATCGTCGGCGTCGCCCCGCCCAAGGACATAACGATCGAGGACGTCGAGATCGACGGCGGTTTTGCCGCCGGGGTGAACGAATGCCGCAATCTGCAGATGCGACGGGTTCGATTGCGCAATATGGACGCGCATGACGACGCCGAGCGCGGCGCGGCTTTGTATCTGCATCAAGCGACGACGACCGCGCAGACGCTGAGAGAGAGCGAATTATCCGGCGTCGTCAGCGATGTCGAGATCACGAACAGCCGCGGCATGGGGCTTCTGGTCGACACGCCGTCCGATCTCACGCTTCGGAACTTGCGCATCGACGGCTATAATTTGAACGACGGCGCGCATACGCGCAAAGGGCTCGAGATTCGGGGGCTCGGCCGCAAGAGCGGCCTCGTCGAGCTCGCGGACGTCCATGTCGGCGGGGGCGCCGGCGCAGGGCTCACGGATATTTCGGTGCGCGGAGCGGCGGGCGTGGTGCGCGAGCGGCTGAGGATGCGCGGCTCCGTGACAGGCGACACGGCGGGCGCGCAGCCGCTCGATCTCTCGGAGGAAGGATCAGCGGAGTAATAATCGAGAAGGGTCAGGAGCTGGATGGCGGAACGGACCTCAGAGGAAACTTCATATTTTTGGCGTTAAATCAAGGATAAGATCTAGTGTCGAGGCCCATGCTCGGAACCGAGCCCAAAGAAGACGCAGCCCAGGGCGGAACCCGCATCTGCTCCGCCGAACACGACGCCTCCACTCTCCAGCGACGCAGATGACACGCCGGCGACCGACAAGGTAGAAGTGGCTCATTCAGGCGCGGCGGACCCGTGAGCTTTCAGGGAGACGCAGGCTATATCGGCTCGTTCGTGATAGCCGAAGACGCCATCGGGAAAGGTCAAGGGAGACTTGGATGTTGATAGTTGGGCCGGCCTCGATCTCGGCGAAGCACATTACGATGGAGATCGGTGGACCGGCCTCGGAAATCGCATGCTTCGAGCTGCAGGTCGTCGGCGGCAAGCCGAAACGTCGTCTTTCGATCGAGGCGGTTGCGAACGAAGCACTCGAGAACGGGCGGATCCGTTTGATTTTCAATACGCCGGAGCTTCGTCCCCTACGCGCGGTCAAGCCGGTTCTGAAAACCCCGGAGGGCGGTTTTCAGGATATTGCGGTCCCGAAAAATTTCGATCTGGACAATCTTCTTCCCATTTCATTGAACGATCTGCGCAAGATCGTCTTTCACCGCGCTTCGCGAACGTCCAGACCCGAAACGCTGACGTTCATAATGGATCAAGTTTATCGATCGCCGGAGAACGGCAAATTCGAGCGCATCGAAGCCGCCAAGATACTCGCCTATCAAGCGCTCGAAAATATCGAGGTCGACGCTTTCTCGATCGCGGGCGCGCGCATCGACAAGGCGCTCGGCTGGGTGCCGGAACTTCCGGATGAATATGGCGTCGCCAAGACGAGCCGATACCAGTCCCGCATTTCCCTGCTCTATGTCCGCTACTTGCTCGATCTTTTCCAGGACAACGCGGCGGCGGTGGACAAAGACCTGCGGCTGATCTTCGAGTCGGCGGGCTTCGTGAAAGAATGCCCGATCGCCGCCTATAATCTCACTCTCGCTTTGCTGTCGGCCGGCCTTATCGCGTCCGGGCGCGGCGATGTGGCAGGCGCTCAGACGGCTTGGAGCAAGGTCATCGAGCTGTTCCGCGCTGCCGCCGCGTCGATGCCATCGATCAAGCCCGCGACCTTCACCGAGCTGACGGTGGCTCTCGACGCCGCCAAACAGGCGTCATGGGCGCTCGAGGAATTGCGCATACGCCGGTCCATCGAGAAGAACGGATTGACTCCGGAGAAGCTCGCTCGCGAGTTCAGCCGACTGCGCAACGGCAACGCCTGCAGCTTCATGGCGCAGCGCCTTCGCTCCGTCATCGCACAAGGCGCGGCGCCGGCTGCGCCTCCGCCGAAGAAAGCCGTCCTCACTCCCGCGCCGCGCATGACCGCCCAGACGTCAATGGATCTTTTCGACAAAGGCTCGTCATCGATGCGTGTGGCGCGATCGAGCATGGTGGATGAACGAACCGAGATTTTCGACGGTGCGGGCATTCGTGTCGTCGCCGTCCCCCGCAACAGCCCAGGTCTTCTCGTCGTGTCGTTCACAGGGCGCGACCATGCTCCGCCCGCCGAGATCGGCGCCGGCGAAGGCTTTCTGACGAAGAACGACGTCGATGCAGTTCATGTCATCAGCAAACAAAATCACTGGTGGAACACGCCCGATTGGTCGGAGGCCCTGAAGGCGATCGCCGCCTACGCCGTCACGCGCGGCGGACCGGAGATCGTGACCTACGGGTCGAGCATGGGCGGCCACGGCGCGCTCGTGGCTTCGAAACCGCTCGGCGCCGCGCGTGTTGTGGCCTATGCGCCGCAATTCTCGGTCGATCCCAAGCTCGTTCCTTGGGAAAAGCGCTGGCTGTCCGACGTGAAGTCCATCAAATTCATGGGCGCGCCCTTCGCGGATTCGGTCGCGGCGACGGACTGCATCTTTATTTTCTCCGATCCGTTCTTCGAAGCCGATCAGCGTCATGTCATGGAGATTTCGCGGCATGCGCCGATTCGGCATTTGCGGGTAGCGTTCGCCGACCATGACGTGTCGCGCGTTCTCAGCGATTGCGGCCTCCTCAGCAAAATCACTCTTCAGGCGCTTCGTGGCGAGCTGAGCGTCTCCGAGTTCCTGCGCAGCTATCGAGCGCATCGTGGCCGAACCGCGCTGGTTTATGGCGGCGTTTCCCGCCTGCTTCATCAACGCAAGCATATCGACCCCGCCCTCGCCTTCGGTCGTCGTGCTTTCGAGATGCTGGTGGCGGACAAATCGGGAAAAGCCAACGCCGAACGCGACCGGCTGGTCACCGGCTATCTCGAGCTTCTGGTCGACCAAAAGCGAGCCGAGGACGCGCTATCGGTCTCGGAGCAATGGAGAGACAGGCGATCCGGGCGGCATTTCGTTTTCCGGCGTCTCGAAGCGCAGGCGCTGGCTCAGTCGGGCCAGACGCAAGCCGCATGCGACGAGATCGAGCGCGCCATGGCCGAGCGGCCCTCCGAACGCACGACCCATACGATCGCAGCGGAAATCTTCCAGAAGTCGGATGACGCGCACCGGACTCTGGAGTTTTTTCAACGCCATGAAGGGGACCTGTCTCGTTACCCCGCGAGCATCATCGCCTTTGTGCGATTGCTGCAGAATTACGGCCATATGGCAGTGGCGGAGCAACTGCTGATGAAAGGCGCGGCAAGCTCCCCGAAGGACGAAAAAGCCATGAAGAGCGCGCGCAAGCTGTTCGGCGCCGAAACCTGAAGCCGCGCGCCCGATCACGTCCCGCCGCCCTCCAGCGTCAACACGCGCTCGACGAAAGCGAAATCGTCGGGCCAATCCACGTCGAACGCGCAATGACGATCGACGATGTGGAGGATGGGATCATTGGTGATGCGGTCCCGTTCGCGCCGCATCACGTCGCGATCGATGATGAAGATCGAGGAGTTCACCTCATAGAAGCAGCGTAAATCCTGCGTCTGCGGCCATTTGTCGATGCTGCGGTCATGCGAGACGCAGCCCTGCTCGTCCCATAGGAACGACTGCACGCGCGTGACGCCCATCAAGCTCGCCTCGCCCTTCTCGGCCGCCGCTCGATAGGCGGCGACGGCGAGGTCCATCTGCTCGAATCCGAAGAAGGGCGAGGTGACGTGCATCCACACGACATCCCCCTCCGGCATGATCGTGGGCACATAGGCGACGAAAGCGTCCAGTGTGTCGGCGATAGCGAGCTCGCGCGGGCGATCCAGAATCTCGATCGGCTTGGCGAGCGAAGGCGCGAGATCACGCGCGATCGACATGCAGACGGGATCGTCGGTGGACAGAACCACGCCGGCGAGAAGCTCGCTCTTCGATATCTGCCGCAGCTTGCGTTCCAGAAGCCCGCCCGGAAAGCCCGCCAATGGCCGCGTATTCTTGTGCGGCACGCGCTGGCTTCCGGCGCGACAGGGAATGAAGGCGTAGGAGGGACGCGTCATGCGGGTCTCGTGTCTATGGTCGGCCCGGAGAGAATCCGGGTCATGACAGGCGGGGCGAAAGCGCGTTCGCCAGATGATCCAAAAGCTGCGGCAAACGGGTGATTTCCGCGAAGCGATGCTCGGACTTCAGCCGCGCCATCCCCTCCCGGTCGGCCGCCCAGGTGGAGAGATAGTAGAAGTCGCAATCATGCTTGCGCGCGGCGAGATAGTCCGCCTGGGCGTCGCCCACGAAGACATGGCGCTTCGCCGGGCATGCCGCCAGAACCTTCTCCAGATTGTCCGCTTTCGATGTCGGAGAGCCGAGGATGTCCGTGAAGAAACGGGCGAGACCCCGAGCCTCGAGCACGCCGCGCAGCTCCTGCTGGTCCGAGCCGGATACGACGAACATCGGCACGCCATGCGCGGCGAGCCGGGTCAACGCGTCCTGCGCCCCGTCGGTGAAGGGCTGTCGCGGGTAGTTTTCCGTGCAGTAGCGCCCGAAGGCGGACAAGATCTCGTCAGCCTCGCCGTCCGCCGGGGCGCGCATCAGATAATCCGTGAAGAATGCGCCGACCAGATGATAGCGCGACATGCCGAATGCAGTGCGTTGAAACGCCAGGAAGCGCTCGACCACAGGGGCCGGATAGGCCGACAAGACCGCCGCGAATCCCTCGGTCTTCATCGAATTGGAGTCGAGCAGCACTCCGTCGCAGTCGAGGACGACGCACAGATCAGCCATGCTCAGGCGGTCCGCGCCGTCTGAGAGAGAGCATAGGCCGACACGCAGGCCACATTATAGCTGGTGGGCGTGACCGACACGATGCTGCGATGCGGCCAGCGTGTCTCGGCCAGCTTCAGAGCGGCCTGCACATCGCGCGCATTCGCCTGCTGCGACGCGCTGGCGTTGCGATAGCCGTCGAAGCCGGCGAGATAGACGTCGGAGGCGTCGATGGCTTCCGCGGAGGCGAAGGCGAGATAGAGCGGCGGCTCGTCGGTCACCGGCCCGAGCCTCTCGCGGGCGTCCTCTTCCACCCAATGCGGCGCCTGATAGACATTGGCCGACTGCGGCGCCGATCCCACCAGACGCGGCGCCTCGGACGTCACGACATGGCGGTTCTCGCGAAACAGGATGGCGCGCTCCGCGTCGGTGGACAAGCGACCGAGTTCCTGACCGGCCAGGCAATAGATCTGCGGCACGCGGAGGTCATCGAACAGCGCTGCGCGGCGAGTGGTGGAATGCACCAATGTCATGTTGGAGCCGACCGCGAGCGTCTTCAACGCATCGACATGCTCGATCACGCTCTCGCCGCCGCCGATCACCAGCGCCGGGCGGCCGCCGAGCTCTGCGCGCAGCGGCGAGCGGGAGAGATCCGGATAGACTTTATCGTCGACCTCTCCGCCGCCCTGGAAGCGCAGAGCCGCGACGATCGAGGCGAGGCTGTAGCGCCGCGTGCCCAGCCAATCCATGACATCCGCCTGCGGCAGGCCGGCGAAGCCGGAAATCATATAAGCGAGGTTGGCGCCCCACTCATAATCCTTCTGCATCTGGACGAAGAGATCGACCGCCGACGAGAGGCAGGAATAATCCAGCTCGCTGCCGCAGCGGGCGGCGAGATAGGACAGCGCCAGCTCGGTCTTGGCGTTGCCGGCGCCGCGCCCCATGCCCGCCACCGTGGTGTCGAGCGTGGTGGCGCCGCCCTCGATCGCCGCGAGACTATTGGCGAAGGCGAGGCCGATATTGTCATGGCCGTGGAAGCCGATCGGATGCGGCAGCACGGCCCGGGCCTCGGCCACCGTGTCCCGCACCTCGTCCGGCATGCAGCCGCCATAGCTGTCGACGAGGGCCACCGCCTCGGTCTTGGCCCTCGCCAGCGGCGCGAGCATGGCCGCCTTGCGAACATAAGTGTTCAGATACATGATGTTCAGGCCGACGCTGAAGCCCAGCTCGGCGCAGGCGTCGGCGAGCTCGATGGCGAGGCCGATCTTCGAGGGCGCGACGGCGAAACGGATCGTGTTCACCACGCCCGCCAAATCACCGATCAGTCCCGCGACGCTCTCCGGCCGCACGTCCTTCTCATTGAGCATGATGGCGAGGCGCTGGTCCGGCCGCAGCCGATCCCGGCAATGCTGCGCGAGCGCTCTGGGAAGATGGAAGAAGCGGCCGAAATAGGTCTTCTTGGCGGGGCTGCGGTAGCCGATCTCGACCGAGCGGATGTCGACGGCCGTGCGCATTGCGTCGAGATAACGCTCCAGCAGCGCGTCGCCGAAATCCCAGTCGGTGTAGTAGCCGCCGTCACGCAAGGTGCAGTCGAACAGAGTAATGGTCTTCGCTTCCATCTGTCGCCTCTCTCCATCTCGCGTGCCAGCGCTCGCCGATTTCAACGCATCAGATCATTGCGATAGTCCGTAGCGCGATCTGACCGCCGAGCGGATCCAAGCGAAATGCGGCTCGACATTCTTATTGCTCTTCTTCAGCATGAAGGACGCCGTCTCGCGCGACAGCTCCATCTCGGCCAGTCGCGCTTCGGCCTTTGAACGGTGGCCGAGCTGCCACAGCGTGAGCGGATAGGCGAGCGCGAGCTTGTTGCAGGCCTCCTTGGGGAGGAAATCCAGGATGCTCGTCCAGAGCCGGTCGATCTCGGCGGCGTCGAACTGCTTGTAGCTGTAGACATCCGACACGCGCTCCTCCGGCACCGGAGCGGTCACGAGGAACATCACCGTCGAGCCTTCGAGAACGACGACCTGCGGCTCGAGCATGTCGAGCGACGCCGTATAGATCGCGAGCTCGTAGGACGGGAAATGGAGGTAGTCCTGAAAAGCGATGCGCGTCTTTCCAGGGATGAAGAACGGCGCCAACTGCTTAAAGAGCCGCCGGATGGTCCGCCAGGATTTCGGTGCGTCGATCACCAGAGTCTCGATCTGGCCGTCCGTCCAGCCGAGGTCGATGGCGCTGGCGACCTTTGGATCGATATGAGAGCGGAGCGGCTCGACATTGACGAGGAAGTTCGGGAAGAAAGATTGTCCTTCCTCGATGGTCAGGCCCGATTTCTCGCCCATTCCAGGACGCCAGACATAATCGTCGTGAGTATGAAGCTTCTGGCCACGACCGGCGTCGCGCAACCCGGCGGCGAGGTGCAACGTGCTGCATCCGAGCCACGTGCCGATTTCGACGACCTCGCCTACGCCGGTGTGCTTGGACGACGCCAGCCAATAGAGAAAACGACGCTCCGATTCAGAAATCATCCCGGGCGGCAAGACGAGGCCAGGCGCCTCTACATCCCCGAAATTCGAGATATGGACCACCCTCGACATCCGTTCCTCACCTGCTTCGGGAGGACGATCCGCGCCGCCCTCCCCTAATTCATCGGCCAGCCGGCGCTGGTCCGTCCGGCGTCCGACGCCTCGGTCGCCTTCTAGAGCTTCGGAGTGAAAGCGTCTATCGCGACCTCGCTCCATTCGGCCGGTCGCGCCCCTCGATCCGAAGGCGACTGGACCGCCGTTCGATGAACGAGCCCGCGTTGCGGACGATGACTATAGCGTCGGCTTTCGAGCGAGACAAATCACTTGCTTCGTCAGCAGCTCGGAGCGGCTGAAGCGACCGAGTCGCCGCTCGATCTCCGGCGTCAGGCGGGCCTGCACGGGCGGCTTGTCCTCGACCAGCGTCCATTCGACGATCGAGAAATAGCGCTCGGTCAAATCGCGGAGCTCGCCGATGCGGAGCCGGTTGAGATGAGTTCGAATGACGTGATCCGACGGCGCGTCGAAATCGACATGCGCCCAATCGGCGTATTTGAGATGCTCGGGATTTTCCGGATCGAAGTCCTTTAGGGTTTTCGGATCCTGGTTATGTCCGGACCAGGAATAAAAATTGGTGTGCAGGAACCAGATGCTGCCGCCGGGGTTGAGCGCTTTCTGAAAGCGCGAGAACAAAGATTCGATATCGTGCAGATGTTCGGTGACCGTATGGAGAATGATAGTGTCGAAGGTGCGCTCTTCGAGGATGTCGGCATTCTGATAATATTCGATACGCGGAATGCGCAGCATCACCGATTCCAATGAGACTCCGGTGTTGACGGTGGCCTTGAGCCGCCGACTCCGAAATCGACGCCTCGACAGATCGACCACCGGATCGACGCCGACATAGGAGCGCGCGCCCATCGCGCGGAATGCGGCGCCGTACATCGTCGTCCCACAGCCGAAGTCGAGGACGTCTTTTCCTATGAGCAGCGGCCGGATCTGCCGCGGAAGCATGGTGTGGCCGACATCACAAATAACCGAGCATATCTGGAAGAGACGCTCGCTTGCTTTGAGATTCGTATCTTTGTTGTGAACAATATAGTTCGTGAACACGCTTTGCGGCGTGTCGAAGCCCACAATCTGCGCAGCGACGGATCGCGCCTGCTGCTCGGTGAAGGATAGATCCCATTCGACCGACCCCTGATCGACAGTTTGAACATGCTCTTCATCGTGCATTGTGCTGGATCACCTCGGTGAGGGGGGCCGAATCCCAATTGTCCACCGCTGCCGGCGGGGCTTGAATCGTGCGGTTATGCTTCAGATTAGCTTCATATGCGAGCAATTTACAAGAGATTGGGATTTCGCGATCGCCACAATTGCATAAACATTTGTTTTTACGATGCTTCCTCGCCACCGCCGGACCCGCTCGGCGCGCGAGTGAATTGTCGTGCGGACACACTGCTCTGCACGACGACACCCGCGCTCTCGCTCATCCGCAGTGGGCGGGAGTGAGACCTTTTTCCCCCCGCGCGCCGCGGCGGTCGTCTTCTCGCCGATGTGCTAGCGCGCACAGAAGCGCGTGAACACATCGGGCATGCTTTTCGGCATGGGAGCAACGGCGCTCCACATTCCACGAGGAGCAAAACAATGCATGAACGATCCATCGTCTCGGCGCTCGCCGCCGCCGCTTCGCTCGCCGCCTGCTTCGCTGCTTCGCCGGCGGCGGCGCTCAACGCCGTGTCCTATGTGTCGGGCAAGGGCGCCGACGCCGGCGTCTGCGCCACGCCCGCCAGCGCCTGCCGCACTTTCGCCTATGCGCTCACGCAGACGAAAGCGGCCGGCGAGATCAAGGCGATCGATGCGGCGAATTATGGCGCGGCGGCCGCCGGCCTCGTCATCAACAAGTCGATCACCATCACCGGCGTTCCCGGAGCCGGCGTCGATATGACGGCTCTCGATACGGCGATCAAGGTCTCCGCCGGCGGCATTGGCGTCGTCACTCTGCGCAATCTCGAGATCAATGGACAGGGCGTCGCCCCGAACGGCATCTTCGTGCAGAGCGCTAAGCGTGTCTACATTTCCGACGTCACGGTTCGCAATTTCACCGGCGACGGCATCGCACTCGGCAATAATGGCGGCAACGCCGCAGTAACGATCGCCGATTCGACCGTGACCAACAACGGCTTCATCGGCGTGCGCATCGAGCCGCCGGGCGGCGCCTCGCTGCGCGTGAACATCGAGCATGTGACATCGAACGACAATGGCCACAGCGGCTTCCTCTCCTCCTCGACCGCCAAGACGACGATCGTCGACAGCATCGCCGAGGGCAATCTGGTCGACGGCTTCAGGCTGGAGGGGAATGCAACGGGACTGATGATCCTCAGCCGCTCGGTCGCGACCGCGAATGGCGGCGGTATCCGCAATGTCTCGGCCGGGGGCGTTGTTCGCAGCTATGGCGACAATCGCGTCAACGCCAACACCACGGACACGGCAGGAACGATCGTTCTGGTCACGCCGCAATAGAGCGTCAGAGGGCGCGCCTCTGCGAGGTGCGCCTTCGATAAAGCCTCAGGCGAACAGAATGTCCCCGAGATCCTCTTCAGCATCCGAGTTGCACGGCGTCGGCCGGCGATATCCCTCCGGCTCGACGACGCCTCTGTGGAGGATCCGCTCGCCTTCCATCGTGTAAAGCCCCCAAATAGCTTCGAGCAGCGAGGCTGACGCCGCCAAATCGTCCGACAACTCCGGGAGATCGAACGCTGCTTGTTCGAGGTCGCGCGCCGCTCGGCTCGAGGCGTCACAGACGCGCTGCAACGGAACCAGCTCGGCGATCGAGCCGCCGAGAAAATCCGTCACGCGTCGACTATCCGTCAGCAGCGACCCGAAAGCCCCTTCGAGTCGCTGCGCGATCACATCCAGATCCCCGAGCGTCGCCGACAGATCCGCACCGAAGTCGTCGATCCCCACACTCGTCTTTGTCGCCACGAAGCCGCGTGCGAGAGAGAGCGCGCGTCCGAGCGACGGCATGAGCATTTCCGCGTCGCTGGAAATCCTTTGCGCATTGCTGCGCAATTGCTCGGCGATGACGCCGAGCGCGAGACCGCCGGAGCCGAACTGGCGCGACTTCAAGCCGGCGTTGATGCCGACGAGCATCATCTGCTTCACGGCTTGCTCGAGCGAGCACATGCGCTCCTCGAGCGAAATCAGCGTCTGAAGAGCCTCGAACTTGACCTTCTCGACGGCAGTCGAAGCGGTTGCGCATTCCTGCATCAGCTGCCGCGACGCCTCGAGCTTCTCGATTAATGCGCCGAGGAAAGAGCCGTTCGCCACATTGTCCGCGCCCCAAATCTGCGCGCCTTCCGATCCGATGGCCGTGCAATCCTCGACGAGCTGCTCGAGCGCCTCGCGGATCTGCCGAAGTCCGTCATCGAAGCCGCTCGACGCCGCATCGATCTGCGCCGCCTCCAGCAGGCATATGGTCCTCAGCGTCGCTATCGCCTTGTCGCTCCCGAGCGTAGGCGACGTCGTGCGCGACATGTGCAGAGCATCGACGACATGCTCGATGCGTTGACGCGTATTATCGCCGATTTGCAGGGCGATGATGGCGACACCGATCGCCGAGGAAATCTGCTTCGAGCGAGCGCCGACCCCGGCCGCGGTCTTCGCCGCCCGCCGGCGCCGTTCGTCGACGAGACCGAAGGCTCGTCTCAGCTCTTGCGAAACCGTTGCGATCTTGCCGCGATAGTGACGTTCGAACTCGACCTGCGCGAGGCATGCCGAAGCGAGCTTGCCGATGAGCTCGGCCTGCTCGCCGCCATGCGCATCGACCGTCTCCTGAGCGACCTTGACGGTGCGCGCCATCTCGACCGAAAAAATCGACAGATCCTCTCCATCTCGATCGAGACGGGTGGCCTCGATCTTCGCATTGAGCGTCAGTATCGTCATCGTGCGCGCGCCGTCCTGCAAGCGCCTGAGAAGATCGGCGACCTCACGATTGATCGCGAGAAGCTCCGCCAACGCGGCTTGCTCGCCGACCATTTCCTCGCCCACGGCGTCGAGGGCGCCCGAGATCTTCGCGAGCCGATTTGCCACCTCGCACATGTCGTCGTTCTCGAGACCCGTCGACAAGGTCTCGAATGTGGCGGTAAGCCCGCCGAAATCGACGATGGCGTCTCCCAATCCTGCGCCGATCGCGGCGAAGACGCGTTCGCTGTCCTGAAACACCCCGTCGAGCGACGCGGCGATGCGGTCGACGACCGACAGGGCAGCCGAGTGGCTCATGCGGCTGTCCATTTCGTCGCTCCGACGCTCGGCTCGGCGAGTTCGTTGATCAAAATTTCGCGCGCGACGCCGCCGAGGGGAACGATCTTCTCCGCCGCGCCGATGGCGATAGCCTCCTTCGGCATGCCGAACACGACACAGCTCTGCTCGTCCTGAGCGATGGTCCGCGCCCCGGCCTGCTTCATTTCCAGCAGGCCCTTCGCGCCATCGTCGCCCATGCCGGTCATGATGACGCCGATCGCATTGGCGCCGGCGCATTGCGCAGCCGAGCGAAACAGCACGTCGACCGATGGGCGATGACGCGACACCAGCGGGCCGTCCTTGATCGCGACATGATAGCGTGTCCCATTGCGCTGCAGAAGCATGTGCCGATTGCCCGGCGCGATGAGAACGCGCCCGGCATGCACGAGGTCGCCGTCTTCCGCCTCTTTCACTTCCACCCGGCACAGGCCATTGAGCCGACGCGCGAAGGCGGCGGTGAAATGCTCGGGCATATGCTGCACGATCACCATTCCGGGCGAGTTCTCGGGAAGCGCTTCGAGCACATCGCGCAGCGCTTCGGTGCCGCCCGTCGAAGCGCCGATGCAAACGATCTTCTCGGTTGGACGATGGATCGAGCGCAGCGCCGGCGGCGGCAGCATGACATCGGCGGTGAGCTTTCGCTCGACGACGCTCGGACGAGAGACCGCGCCACGGCGCTTCGAATGCGCTGCGGCGCGGACTGCGTCCGAGACGCGCACCTTCGCCTCCATGAGAAACTGTTTGGTGGCGATCTGCGGCTTGGCGATCACGTCCACGGCCCCCGCCTCCATGGCGTCGACCAGCGCCTTCGAGCCCGCGTCCGTCAGGCTCGAGCAGATCACCACAGGCATCGGCTTCTGCGACATGATCTTGCGCAGAAAGGTGATGCCGTCCATGCCCGGCATCTCCACATCGAGAATGATGACATCGGGAATTTCCGCCTGAATTCGGCGGGCCGCCGCATAGGCGTCGGCGGCGGTTCCCATCACCTCTATGTCCGGCTCGGCGCCGAGCATGTCGCTCAACGTCTGACGCACCGAGGCGGAATCGTCGACGATCAGGACACGAATTTTGGCGATCCTGTTCATGCGCGTCCTCCTTCTCGTCGATAAACCGTGGAAGCGATCTGGCGCAGCTCGCTCTGCTTGGAGCCAGCCATCGATTCGGAATGGCCGAGGAGCAGATAGCCGCCTGGTCGCAGATGCCGAGAGAGATTGGTCACCACCGCCTGCTGAGTCGCCGCCGAAAAATAGATGAGCACGTTGCGACAAAAGATCACGTCCATGTCGTCGTCGACCGGATAGGCCGAGTCCATCAGATTGAGCCGCTCGAAACGCGTTCGTCGGCGGAGTTCCGGAACGATGCGCGCCTCGCGTCGTCCGGGATCGCGCGAGCGCATTACATAGCGCTCGCGCATCGCCCGCGGCGTCGGCGCGAGCATCTCGTCGGGATAGACGGCGCGCCGCGCCTGCTCCAAGGCCGCCGAGCAGATGTCGGTGCCGAGAATGCAAAAATCGAACCGTTCGATCTTGGCGAGGTCGGCGAGCACCATCGCGATCGTGTAGGCTTCGGCGCCGATCGACGAGGCCGCGCTCCAAATTTTCAAACGATCGGTCCGACGTCGTCGCTGCGTGAGCAGCTGCGGGACGATCTCTTGCGTCAGCATATGGAAATGCTCCGGCTCACGAAAAAAATCCGTTTTGTTCGTCGTCATGCAATCGATGAGATGAATGCTCTCATTCACGAGCCCGCCGCCCTCGAACACGAAGCGGGCGTAATCGTCGAGATTCTCGAGGCCGAGCGCCTTGACCCTGCGGCGCAGCCTCCCCTCGACCATGGTTCGCTTCGACGGCGGCAACCGAATGCCGACCTCCGTCTCGATGAAGGCCGTGAGCGTACGGAAGTGGCGATCGCTCAGGGCGTCGAGTCGGATCGTGTGGGCGGCGCCCTCTACGAGCCCGGCCTCGCTCGCACGCCGCAAGGGCTCGCTCCCCATCACGCGGCTCGCGGCGCGCCGGTGGCGGCCATCAGCGCAATGTCTTCCTCGGCGAGCAGGCGCGGCAGATCGAACACCACGACGAAGGCTCCATTGCGCCGACCGATGCCACGAATGCACTCCGCGCGCCATCGGCCGCCGACATTGGGTGGCGGGTCGATCGCGTCGCGATCGAGCTCTGTCACCTCGAACACGCAATCGACGAGAAGGCCGAGCGAAGCATCGCGTCCGCTAAGCAGGATATCCACGACGATCAAGCGACTCGCCTCCGTCGCCGCGACGCAGGACAGGCCGAGCTTGGCGCGCAGGTCGATGATCGGCACCGCTTCGCCGCGCACGTCGATCATCCCGAGCACATAGGCCGGCGCCTGCGGCAGCTTGGTGATGTGGCGATAATCGAGAATTTCCCGCACCAAAGCGACGGGAAGGCCGAAGACCTCGCCGTCGAGGCCCAGTGTGACGAATTGGCTCTGGTCCTGTGTCATCTTCGCAATGTCCTCGTCTCGCGGCAGGTGAGCGCTCTCGACCTTCGCGGGCGGGAGCGCTCGGATCATGACTCAGCCGCGCCGGAAATCGGCGTCCAGCTCATCCTCGCCGTGAGAAAGGTCGAGCATGAAGCCTCCGGTGCCGGTCGCCTTCATCGCCGGTCGAGCCGCGCGCGCGCCCTTGTCGGAGGTCGCGCGTTGGGCGAGCTCGGCGGCGGCGGACATCGCCTTCTCGCGCAGCTGGCGAATGGCGGGACGGCGGCTCTGCGCCGCCGCGACGCGCATGTCGTCGCCGAGACGGAAATAGGCGATTGTCGATTGCAATTGCTCGGCCTGGCTCGACAGCTCTTCCGAGGTCGCGGAGACTTCCTCGGAAGAGCTGGCGTTCTGCTGCGTCACCTTGTCGAGCTGCTGGATCGCCTGATTGATCTGCGCGGCGCCGGCGTCCTGCTCGCGGCAAGCGGAGGTGATCTCCTCGACGAGCGAAGCGGTGCGGCGAATATCGGGCACGAGCTTGGTCAGCATCTCGCCGGCCTCGCGCGCCGCGCGCACCGTGTCGGTGGAGAGAACGCCGATCTCCGCCGCGGCGGTCTGGCTGCGCTCGGCGAGCTTGCGCACTTCCGAGGCGACGACAGCGAAGCCCTTGCCATGCTCACCGGCGCGCGCCGCCTCCACCGCCGCATTGAGCGCGAGCAGATCGGTCTGACGCGCGATCTCCTGCACGATGCCGATCTTGTCGGCGATCGTCTGCATCGCCTGCACCGCGCGGTCCACGGCCTCGCCGCTCGCCTCGGCGTTGCGCGCCGACTGATGCGCGATGGTCTCGGTCTGATTGGCGTTATCGGCGTTCTGCTTGATGTTGGAGGCCATCTGCTCCATCGAGGCCGACGCCTCTTCGGCAGAGGACGCCTGCTCGGTGGCGCCCTGCGAGAGTTGCTCCGAGGATGCGGAGAGCTCCTGCGCGCCGGCCGCGACATTATTCGCCGCGGTCGTCGCCTTGACGATGATCTCGCGCAGATTGGCGACCATGCGCTCCAATGCGATGCCGAGCGTGTCCTTGTCGGAGAGCGGCTTCGCCTCGACGGTGAGATCGCCCGCCGCGATCTTGTCGGCGACGGTGGCGGTAGCGCTCAGATTGCGCGTCATGGCGTTGAGCGCGTCGACGAGATCGGCCAGCTCGTCATTGCTGCTCGCCGAAACCTGCTGGCTTAGATCGCCGATCGCCACTGCATTGGCGAGACCGACTGCCCGGCCGAGACCGCGGCTGATGTTGAGGCCGATCCACAACGCGGCGCCGATGGCGACAATGACCGAGCCGGTTAGCATGAGGATGAGCAGGAAGCGCGCCTGCTCGTAATCGGCGACGGCCGACGCCTTGGCTTCGTCAACCATCTTGCGCTGGAAGGCGATAAATTCATCGATCGCCTTTATCACGTCGATCACGCGCGTGCGTCCCTCGCCGCTCGATAGTCCGGAAGCGACCAGAGAACCGCCCTCACGCGCGAGGTCTACCGCACGCGCCTCCATCTTCAGCCATCGATCGAGCGTCGCCGAGAATTGCTCCGCCGGCTGGGTCATCCCGGCCCGCATCGCGCGGCCCTTGACGCCTTCGGCGGCGGCGGCGAGAGCAGTCGAATCCGCCTGGAGCGGCTTGTAGCGGGATTCGAGATCCCCCATCGTCGTGGAAGCAATATAGGCGTACATGTCGCCGCGCAGCTTCTCCATCGCCGAATGAATGCGCTCGAGATCGGCGACGAGCAGAGGAGCGTTGTTGCGCGCGGCCGTTTCGGAAAAAGCGGCGAGCGCGGCGCGGAATTCCTTGCCGGATTCGGCGCCTTCGGTCGCGGCGAGAGCGAAGGCCTTATTCGCCGAATTCAGCTTGGCCGCCTTCAGGACCTTGTCCTGCACAGGGTTCAAGGCGTCGGTGGCCATGGCGATCTTGCCGAGAAACTCCCTGCCCTTCGGAGTGGCTGCCTCATAGATCGTCTCGCGCAGCTTGCGCGCGTCGTCGCGGACCTTCAGTGCGTTGGCCACATGTCGCTCGCTCTCCTCGTCCGTCGATGCGATGATAGCGTTCTTCTCCGAGCGGACCCCGTCGAGCATCAGCACTTTCAAATCTTCCGCCCCGACGAGCCTCTTTACACGGCCCTCGACGATCATCTCGATATTCTCGTTGAGCGCCGCGAGCTTCGTGTAGGAGACGGCGCCGGCCGCCGCCGAGAGAACGATGACGACGCCGAACGCCGTAGCGAGCTTTGCTTTGACCGTGTATCGCATCGAATGCCCCTGTCACAATATTTCGACTGTCATCTCTCGAAGCGCTCTCGTCGGGGGACAGGAGCTTGTTCATCTCGGCTGGCGCGGGGCCTCAGCCCCTTCGGAATTCCGCGTCCATCTCGTCTTCTCCACCGGCGAGGTCGAGCACGAAGCCGCCGGTGCCGGTGGCCTTCATCGCCGGCTTGGCGGCGCGCATCGGCTTGCGTCCGCCGGACGAGCGCTGCGACAGCTCCGCAGCTGCGAACATCGCCTTCTCGCGCAGCTGGCGCACGCCATGCGCGCCAGTGTCGGCATGGCTCGCCGCGCTGCTTCGCGCTGCTTGGTCGCCGAGACGGAAGAAAGCGATCGTCGATTGCAATTGCTCGGCCTGGCTCGACAGCTCTTCCGACGTCGCGGAGACTTCCTCCGACGAGCTGGCGTTCTGCTGCGTCACCTTGTCGAGCTGCTGGATCGCCTGATTGATCTGCGCTGCGCCGGCGTCCTGCTCGCGGCAGGCGGAGGTGATCTCCTCGACGAGCGAAGCGGTGCGGCGAATGTCGGGCACGAGCTTGGTCAGCATCTCGCCCGCCTCGCGCGCCGCCTTCACCGTGTCGGTCGATAGAACGCCGATCTCCGCCGCAGCCGTTTGACTGCGCTCGGCGAGCTTGCGCACTTCCGAGGCGACGACGGCGAAGCCCTTGCCATGCTCGCCGGCGCGCGCCGCCTCCACCGCCGCATTGAGCGCGAGCAGATCGGTCTGGCGCGCGATCTCCTGCACGATGCCGATCTTGTCGGCGATCGTCTGCATGGCCGTGACGGCGCGGGCGACCGCTTCCCCGCTCGCTTCCGCATTGCGCGCCGATTGATGCGCGATGGTCTCGGTCTGATTGGCGTTGTCGGCGTTCTGCTTGATGTTGGAGGCCATCTGCTCCATTGAAGCGGACGCCTCCTCCGCCGAGGCCGCCTGCTCCGTTGCGCCCTGGGAGAGCTGCTCCGCCGATGCGGCGAGTTCCTGCGCTCCGGCCGTGACATTGCTCGCCGCATCGGCCGTCTTGGCGACCACCTCTCGCAGATTGACGACCATCTTCTTCAGCGCCGCAACGAGATCGCCGATCTCGTCGTCACTGTCAGCGGTGATGTTGCGAGAGAGATCGCCATCTGCGACGGCGCTCGCAAGCGTGACGGCCCGGTTGAGGCCGCGGCTGATCGAGTAGCCGATCCAGATCGCGGCGGCGACGGCGACGAAGATCGAAATGGCCAAGACGAGAACAAGCAGCGTCCGAGCTTGATCGTAATCCGAGGCCGCCTTTGCTCTGGCCTCATCGACCATATTGCGCTGAAAAGCGATGAAGTCATCGAGCGACTTCGTGACCTCGGCGGCGAGAATGCGCTTTTGATTGCTCGACAAGTCGGCGGCGTACACCGAACCGCCCTCACGCGCGATGGCGATCACGCGCGCCTGTGTCTTCAGCCATTGATCGAAGGCGGCTCCGAAATGCTCCGCCGCCTGAACCATCCCCGCTTTCACGGCCCTCGACTTGATCGCTTCGGCGCTAGCCTCTATTGTCGTGGCTTCGGCCTGAAGCGCCTTGGCGCCGGATTCGAGCTCCGCCATTGTCGGAGCCGAAATATAGAGGTGCGTGTCTCCGCCCAGAGTCTCGATGGCCGAGTGAAGCCGCTCGAGATCGGTCACGAGCAGGGAGGCTCCGTTTTTCGCGGCCACCTCGGAAAAGGCGTTGAACGCCGTGCGAAGCTCCTTGGCCTTGGCGGCTCCTTCGGTCGTTGCGAGGCTGCGGGCTTTCGAGGCGGAGTTCAATTTCGCGGCGTTCAGCACCTTGTCGAGCAGAGGGTCGACCGCATCGGCTGCTGTGCCGACCTTGGCGATCAATTCCTTGCCTTTCGGGGACGCGACTTCGTAGATGGTTTCGCGCAGCTTGCGAAATTCCTCGCGCAGCTTCAGCGCACGGCCGACGTGCTTCGCGCTTTCTTCGTCTGTCGTGGCGATGATCGCATTTTTCTCGGATCGGACGGCTTCGCTGGAAATGACTTTGAGATCCTCCGCCCAGACGAGCCGCTTCACGCGCGCCTCGACGATCGTCTCGATATTCTCGTTGAGCGCTGCGAGCTTCGTATAGGCGACGGCTCCTGCTGCCGCAGACAGAATTATGACGACGCTGAAAGCGCTCGTCAGCTTTGCTTTGACTGTGTATCGCATGGTCCGCCCCAGCTCAGTTGAAAATGCGCTCGATGTCTGGAACGACGATGAAGTCGTCCTGCCAGCGCCCGATGAATTTCACCAGCTCCGGCCGCCAGCGCATGCCGATGCGCGGCGCCGCTCCGAGCGATGAGAGAGGCAGCTCCGCCACCTCATAGACCTTGTCCGCCACGATCCCGACGACGGTCGGCTCGCCGTCGAGATCGACCTCGATGACGACGAAGCGCGTGTCGGCCGTCGCCTCCGCGACCTCCATTCCGAAGCGCGGACGCAGATCGGCCATCGGCACGACCTTGCCGCGCACATTGATGAGGCCGCGCACGAAATCGCGCGCGCCCGGAACGTCCGTCACAGGCGCGGGATCGAGAATCTCGCGCACGCGCTCGGCGTCGATCGCGAAGATCTCGCCGCCGACGCCCAGCATCAGGCATTGCCTGCTTTCGTCTATCGTCTCCTGCGCCATCACGCCGCCTCCTTCTCGCGCGCCTTGCGCTCCTCGTCATGCGCCTGTCCGCGATCGACGAGATGCGGAATGTCGAAGATCAGCGCCACGGCGCCATCGCCGAGTATGGTCGCGCCCGAGAAGCACGGCACGTCGGCGTGCAGCTTGGAGAGCGATTTGATCACCGTTTGATGGCTACCGATGATCTGATCGACGACGAGGCCGACGCGCTGATCGCCGAAGGAGACGACGACGACCTTCTGATGCGGATCGGGCGGCGTCTTCGCGCTCAAGAATTCGCGCAGCCGCAGGAAAGGCACGAGATCGCCGCGGATGTTGAGGAAGCTGCGGCCCGCCGAGCCGCCCTCGCCGGCGGTCGCCAGCTCCACGCATTCCTCGACGGAAGAAAGCGGGATGACATAGCGCGCGGCGCCGACGCGCACGAGCAGCCCCTCGATGATCGCCAGCGTCAAGGGCAGCCGCAGCGTCACCTCGGACCCGCCGCCCGGCGTGCTCGCGATGTCGATCGCGCCGCGCAGGCCCTCGATCGTGCGCTTGACCACATCCATGCCGACGCCGCGGCCCGAGAGCTTGGTGATCGATTGCGCGGTCGAGAAGCCGGCGTGGAAGATGAGCTGATGAATTTCCGCATCGCTCATCACGGCGTCCTCGGCGATGAGGCCGTTGGCCACCGCTTTGGCGCGAATGCGTGCGACATCGAGCCCGCGTCCGTCGTCGGCGACGGTGATCAGCACCTCGGCGCCGGAATGGCTCGCCGAGAGACGAATGCGGCCGGTGGCCGCCTTGCCCGCGGCCGCGCGTCCGGCGACATCCTCGAGGCCGTGATCGAGCGAATTGCGAATGAGATGCACGAGCGGATCGGCGAGGCGCTCGATCATCGTCTTGTCGAGCTCGGTCTCCTCGCCGGACATCACGAGATCGACCGGCTTGTCCAGCTCGCTGGAAAGATCATGCACGAGACGCCGATAGCGGCCGAACAGCGAGCCGATCGGCACCATGCGAATGCCCATGGTGACGTCGCGCAGATTGGCGGCGAGACGTTCGATCTCCTCGGCGATCGCTTTGATGTCGAGGCTCGCCGTCTCCGCGAGCTGCGTCAGCCGCGCCTGAGCGATGACCAATTCGCCGACGCGATCCATCAGCTCGTCGACCTTTTCCGCCTGCACGCGCACCGAGCCGGCGCCGCGCCCCTCGTTCTCTGCGCTGCGTCGCGTTGCTGTCGGCGCCGCTTCGGCGGCGGCGGGCGGCGCCTCCTCCACATGCGTCGACTGCTCCTCGTCCACGCGCTCGATCTCGAGACTCATCTCGTCGATCACGAAGATGAAGACATCCTCGATCGCCGAACGTGGCGCATCGGTGACGAGCGTCGCCTCGAAGGAGAGATAGCAGACCGTCGGATCAATCGCGTCGAGCGAGGGAACCGCATCCGCGCAAGCCCGCAGATCGAGCTCGCCGAGCGTGCGCAGCTCGTCGAACAGCAGCAGCGGATTGGTTCCATTGACGAGCACGCGCTCGTCGAAGGAGAAGCGCAGACGCCAAGCGGCGCGGGCGGGCCGAGCGGGCGCCGCGATCTCGACGGCCGGCGCCTCGGCGGCCACGGGCGCCGAAGCCTCCACCACGCGGCGCAGCTCATCGAGAATGCGTCGGCCCGTCGCCTCGTCGGCGGCCTCCGGATCCTCGATCTGCGCGCGCACGTGATCCTTGGCGAGCAGGGCCACCGAGACCAGCTCGGTGCTGGGCGGCGCCCGGCCCTTGCGCACATGATCGAACGCCGTCTCGAAATTATGAACGAACGCCGACACCTTCTCATAGCCGAACATCGCGCCCGAGCCCTTGAGCGTATGCAGCGCACGGAAAGCGCAGGCGATCAGTTCATTGTCGGATGGCGTCTTCTCGAGATCGAGCAGCGATTGCTCCAGCTGCTCCAGCAAATCGTCGGCTTCCTCGCGAAAAGCCTTTTCGGCGTCGTTCATGGGACTCGTCCACTCGACGGATTAACGGGATCGGCGACGGTTTTCGACCAGCGTCTGAACGCCGCTCAGCTGCCGATCAGCTTCTTGACGACGGCGAGCAGCTGGTCCTGGCTGAAGGGTTTGGTGATCCAGCCCGTGGCGCCGGCGGCCTTGGCCTCCTGCTTCACCGCAGTGTCCGACTCCGTGCTCAAGAAGACGATCGGCACGCCGCTGTAGGCGGGAAGCTTGCGAAGTTCGCGAATGAAGGTAAGCCCGTCCATGACCGGCATGTTGAGATCGGTGATCACCATATTGGCCTGCTCGCTGCGCGCGGCTCCGAGCGCTTCGCGACCGTCCTTGGCCTCCATGACGCTATAACCCGCGACAGTCAGCACGGCCCGCACCATCTGGCGGACGCTGACCGAATCATCGACTGTCAAAACCTTCTTCATATTTGCGGCCCTCTGGTCGAGAGGCAGGGGCTCCAACGCCGAAGCGCCTCGCGTAAGGAAGGAAGGGGCGCCGTCATGTCGCACCCGTGTGTCTGCGCCGCGCCGCCATCGACGCGACGCCGTCGAAATCCAGCACTCTAGAAGGGGCTGGACGCGCTGTCCGCGAGGACGTCGGCGGGGACGAATCCGGCGCGTCGTAGCGCCTCGGCGATCGTCGAATCGGGCTGCGCCACAATTTGCAACGCGGCGCCGATCGCATGCGCCGTGCGACGGCTCGCGATCAGCAGCTGGATGAAGGTCAGGTCGACCTCGGTGGCGAGAGAGCAGTCGATTACGATATCGAGGCTTTGTCGAAAGGCGTTCCGGAGAGCCTCACGAATTTCCGGCGCTTCTGCGATCATCTGCTTTCCGCTGCAGGCGACGATCATAGGACGGCCATTCATCGCTTTCGTGCTCCAATACCTAGCATCAAGTTAGCGGGCCGGCGATTAAGACTACGTAAAAAGCCTTTCGAGGATCGAACGAATTGTATACAACTTGGCATTGTGTCGTCATCGATCGACAAGCGCGCCGTCCGACGCATACCGTTGCAACCAACAAATACCCGAGCTCAGTTCTTTAGAACGCGTCGCGAGCGGACTCCGAACCGCCGCAGCGATGTGGAGCGAAGGAGTAGACGCCGCCGCGGCGGTCGCGCTGCGCTCATTTGCGGTTATCGCCGGCAATCATCCAGACGAGGCCGGTTTCTCCCCGGCGCATGACCACCCCATGGTTCCATGCGAAGACGGGCTTCAAGATAGGCGCGAGAGCGCTCATCCAGGATTTGCTCACGTTCACCCGCCAGTCGTAGCGGGCGACGGTTCCCATCGCTACGGGTCCTCGCCAGACGCCCCCTCGAGCTCGCCGAACGCGCGCCTTCGATCCGTGCGAGTTATCATTCGAGTCGGCGTTCCATCGTCACATCGCCATGACGACGATGCAGTGGCAGCCGGCGGGAGTCGTGGAAGCGGAGTGGCGGCTGTCCGCCGGTGACGCACGGAAATCGCCGGGCTTCAATTCGTCGTCGCCGATCGAAAGGTCGCCGGAGATCTCCTCGTCCTGCGGATGGTCGTGCACCGGATAGACAGCGCTCTATCGGGAGCATAAGCGCGCGTCTTGTCCTTGCACGAGATTGTTGGCGACCCGTCTTCACGCCGCTCATGCCGTGCGCCGCGAATTGGCGATTTTGGACGACGCGGCTTTCGGCAACAAACATCTGCTTTTTGCTGCCATGACATCTCGACGGTCGTCCCGTGACCAGCGCGATTGCTGGCGAGGGGTGTGAGGGTCAGCACCCCATCCGCCTTAATGTCGCCATACGATATATTCATGTCGTATCACGATCTAAATGAGCGCGGCTCGAGGTGACAAGCCCTCGCCGCCAGACATAAGGAACGCGCCTCGAGTGCCTTCACGGAACGTGTACGAAGCGCCCGACACGCCGTCCCGGCCGTGTTCGAACAGCGAACACATTGCCTCCGACGAGCCGCCGTCGCCAACTCGCTCCACCGTCGCAGCGTTTGGCGACTCTGCAATCGCTGTACGATCTCACGAGGTTCGCATATGAACGCGATCGTCGTTACCGCTCTCCGACGACCCTACACCTTTATCGTGCTTTCGATCCTTATCCTGCTCTTCGGCGTCCAAGCCATATCGAAGGCGCCAACCGACGTCTTCCCGAACATAAAAATCCCGGTGATCGCCGTCGTGTGGTCCTACGCAGGACTTTTGCCGGCTGACGTGTCAGGACGAATCACCTTCTTCTACGAGCGAGCGCTGACCTCGACGGTCGAGGGAATCGAGCATATCGAAAGTCATTCTTATTTCGGCAGCAGCATCACCAAAATTTTCTTGCAACCCGGCGTCGATCTCGCCGCGGCAGAAGCCGATGTCGCCTCGATATCGCAAACAGTCACCAAGGCTCTACCCCCCGACATTTCGCCGCCGATGGTGATGCGTCTCGAGGCATCCTCCGTACCGGTCGCCGTTCTGCAGGTGACGTCCGAATCGATGACGCCCGCCGACCTCTATAATCTCGCATACAGCCGAATCCGGCCCCTTCTCGTGACCATTCCGGGCGCGATCCTGCCACATCCCTACGGCGGCAAGCCCAAGCAACTTCTCGTCTCGCTCGACAAGCAGAAAATGCTCGCGCGCCATCTCAGCGCCTCCGACGTGCACAACGCCTTCTCTCATCAGAGCCTCGTGCTTCCGGCCGGCGACATGAAGATCAAGGCGACCGACTTTATGGTGCAGACCAACGCCTCTCCTTTGCAGATCCAGGATTTCAACAACATCCCCATCAAACGCGTCGGGAACGCGACGATCTTCATGAAGGACGTCGCGGATGTGAGTCTTGCCGGCCCGCCGCAGACCAATGCGGTGCTCGTCGACGGAAAACAGGCTGTCACGGTCGTTGTCATGAAAAGCGGCGAAGCCTCCACGCTCGCGGTCGTCGACGGAATCAAAAAAATGATTCCGCGCATCGAAAGGGTCGTGCCGGCCGACGTAAAGGTAACGCTGCTCAACGACGCATCCGTCTTCGTGAGGGACTCGATCAACGACGTCGTACATGAGATGGTCGTCGCCTCTGCATTGACCGGCGTCGTCGTTTTGTTGTTTCTAGGTTCTTGGCGCGCCACATTGATTATCGCGACCTCGATTCCTCTATCGATCCTCACCGCGATCATCTGTCTGCGATTCCTCGATCAGACCATCAACGTCATGACTCTCGGCGGCCTCGCGCTCGCAGTCGGCATTCTGGTCGACGATGCGACAGTGATGATCGAAAACATCGACACGCATCTCGAGATGGGCAAGCCGCTCGAGGTCGCGATTATCGACGCAGCGAATCAGATTGTCATTCCGACATTCGTCTCGACCCTCTGCATCGTCATCGTCTGGTTTCCGCTGTTCGAACTGTCAGGCGTTTCGGGCTGGCTGTTCACCCCTATGGCGGAGGCTGTCGCGTTCGCGATGGCCGCTTCTTTCATTCTGTCGCGCACGCTCGTGCCAACGATGGCGAAATATCTCCTCGTCGACCCGAACGCTCCTCATGAGCATCAGACGGCCGGCGCAAAGAGTGCAGAGGACGCGAAAGCCATCCTGGGGGCGCGCAAATATCCAACTCCTGATGAGCTCTACGCGATGGCCAATCGACAGGCCGAGGAAGAGGCGATGGCGGGCGAGGGCGGAGTTTCGCATTTCGCGATGCGTGTGTCGGAGCAGGGAGCGGGACCCGCGCATGGACACGCCACGCATCGGGCGACCGGCTGGTTCGGCCGCTTCCAAGGCCGTTTCGAAAAGGGCTTCGACGCGCTGCGTGACCGATACAATGAACTGTTGAAGCGCGCCATCGAACGACGCGGCGCCTTTGTCGCGACGTTTCTCGCCTGCGCGGTCGCTTCGCTCGGACTCCTTTTCCTGGATGGCCGCGACTTCTTTCCGGAAATAAAGTCCGGGACGTTGCAAATGCATATGCGCGCGCCTTTAGGGACACGCATGGAAGCCGCTGGGCGCATCGCCTCTCTTGTGTCGAACGACATCGCGCGAATCTTGCCTGGTCGGGTCGAGGGTGTGCTCAGCAATTGCGGCCTGCCGCTCGGACCGCATAATCTGGCGTTCATACCGACGCCGACGATCGGCACTCAGGATTGCGACCTTACCATCACACTGAAGAACGAAACGTCGCCGGTATGGGACTACCGACGCATTCTGCGCAAGGAGCTGGCTCTTCGTTATCCCGGGACCGAGTTCACGTTCCAGCCGGCGGACCTGACCGCGAAGATTCTGAATTTCGGATCGCCGTCGCCGATCGATGTTCAGATCAACGGAATGGACATGCAGGAAAACTACGCTTTCGCTCTGAAGCTCGCTCATGAGCTGCGAAAAGTGAGTGGCGCGACCGACGTGGTCATCCAACAGACAATGCGCACGCCGACCTTGCTCGTGGAGGGAAACCGCAGTCTCGGCCTCAACATCAAGCTGACTGAAAAGGACATCGCAGACAATCTGTTGCTCAATACGACCGGGAGTCAGCAGGTCGATCAGGAGTACTGGCTCGATCAAAAGACCGGGCTTTCCTATCAGGTCAACATCTACACGCCGCAGCCGCAGCTCACCCGGGTTCAGGATCTCCTGACCATCCCGGTGAATAAAGGTGAGCTGGATCCAGGAGGAAATGAGACGCAGCTGCTCGGCAACGTCTCCAAATTATCCTTGGTCGGAACGCCTGGCGAGGTCACGCACGCCAACATCATGCCGCTCTTCGATATCTACGTCTCGACCGAGGGCCGGGATCTCGGAGGCGTGCTCGAAGATGTAGAAAGGGTCGCCAAGAGCCTCGAACACGAGCTGCCGCGCAGCGCATCACTCGAAGTGCACGGCCAAGCAGAGACGATGCGCTCCGCTTACATCGAGCTGATCGGAGGGCTCGCCGCCTCGGTGGTGCTCATCTATCTGTTGATCGTCGTGAACTTCCAATCCTGGCTCGATCCCTTCATCATCATCACGGCGCTGCCCGGGGCGCTCGCCGGAATCGCATGGTCGCTCTTCATCACCCACACCAATATTTCGGTGCCTGCTCTCACAGGCGCGATCATGTCGATGGGAACCGCGACTGCGAACTCGATTCTCGTCGTGTCTTACGCTCGCGAACGCTTGGAAATCCACGGAGACGCCCTGCTGGCTGCGGCGGAGGCAGGCTACGCCCGCATCCGCCCGGTGATCATGACGGCGTCCGCGATGATTATCGGAATGGCGCCGATGGCGATCAGCAACTCTCAGAACGCGCCTCTCGGACGCGCAGTCATGGGCGGTCTGACGGTTGCGACCGTCGCGACTCTGTTCTTCGTGCCCTGCATCTACGCGATCGTCTACGGCCGCAGACAGAAGGATAAAGCCTAATGCGGGATGCACTGCGCAAGAGACCGATTACGGCGACGATCGGCGTCGTCACCTTGCTTTACGTCGGATATGAGCTCGTTCAACGCTATCGCATAGCGGAGGCGCTGCGCGAGGAGACGCTCGCGAATGCGGTTCCGACCGTCGCCGTGCTCAAGGCGCAGTCTGGCCCGCCGTTCGAGACGCTGACCTTGCCGGGCAATATCGAAGCTTGGTTTCAGGCTCCGATATACGCCCAGGTGTCCGGTTATGTTAAGGCATGGCACAAGGATTACGGCGCGCAGGTCGCGAAGGGCGACGTTCTCGCCGAGATCAACACGCCGACGCTGGATGCGCAATTTGAGCAGGCAAAGGCCGCTCTCGAAGCACAAAAGGCGAAATTCAACCTCGCTGTCGTGACCGCCAATCGATACACATCGCTGCGCAGCTCGCATGCGGTGTCGGAGCAGTCGATTTCCGTCGAAGTCGCCAATATGAAATCGGAAGGGGCGCAAGTCGCCGCAGCCGAGCAGAACGTCAAGAATTTCGAGGCGAAGGAAGCGTTCAAGACGATCATCGCGCCGTATGACGGCGTGGTGGTGGCGCGCAACATCAACGTCGGCGACTATGTCAACAAGGAAGGAAACATCAGCGATCGGAGCACGGTCACCAGTCTGTTCTCGGTGGCGGACATACACAAGATGCGTCTCTTCATCTCGGTGCCGGAGGCGTTCGGACATGTTCTGAAGACGGGCTTGACTGCGGAGGTGACGGTTCCTCAGTTCGGAAGAAGACGCTTCACAGCGAATTTTCTGACGGTCGCGAACGGCTTCGATCCGAACACGCGCACCGCGGTCACGGAATTCACCATCGACAACGAGGACCGCGCCTTATGGCCTGGCTCCTATGCGACTGTTCATGTGAAGGTCCCTCTCGATCCGAACATTCTGGTCATCCCCTCCAGCGCCCTGGTCTTCCAAGAAGACGGCGCTCAGGTCGCTGTCGTCTCCGACGACAATCGCATCCATTTCAAGTCGATCGGCGTCGGAAAGATCATGGATGCCGCAATCGAAGTGATCGACGGGCTGACCAAGGATGATCGCATAGTGAACAATCCCAGCGCCGCATTGCTCGAAGGAGACGAAGTGCGCGTCGTTCAGCCGGCTCCGGGATACGATCTGGCGACGCCGAGCGCTTCAGCGAACAATGGCGATCAAAATTCCGCTCTGTAACGTATAGACCAGCTCGAGCGAGACTCATCAATGCTGCTACCTTCACGAACGCCCTGGTCGCGCGCAGCGCTGCTGCTCGCGGCGCTCGGCCTCTCGGGCTGCGACGCGCTTCCGGCCGTGGATTTGGCGCCGGAGTATCAGCCTCCGCAGTTCGTGGTTCCCGAATCCTGGCGGGGCACGAGCCCCTTCACAGTGGCGACTCCATCGGATGGCGAAGTTCGAATGGAGTGGTGGAAGCTGTTCCGGGATTCGACCCTCGATGATCTCGAGAGCAAGGCGATGGCCGCCAACCCTGATCTGCAAGCCGCCGCGGAACGCTTTACACAAGCGCGCGACATCGTCATCAAGACTCAATCGCGTCGGATACCTCATCTCGGCGTCGCATTCGGCGCGTCCGACGATAAGCAATCGGACGCGGCCTTGTTTCGTGGGCCGCTCGATCCGACATATGACAGAAGCTATTCTCCTGGCGGCCTAGCGTCCTGGGAGCCGGATTTCTGGTCTGCGATCCGCAACGCGACACGCGCGACCGTCGCTCACGCGCAAGGGCTCGCGGCGGATTATTTTTTGGCGCGGCTGAGCCTGCAGGCGGAAATCGCGAGCGACTATTTCGTCCTCCGCGGCTATGACGCTCAGAGCGCGATCTACAGGCAATCGATCGCTTATTATAAGAAATCCCTCGAGGTCGTGAATGATCGCTTCAAAGGAAAGCTCGCTTCCGAGCTCGACGTGGCGCGCGCCCAATCGCTCCTGTATAGCACGGAGGCGAAAGCCCAACAAATCGAAGCCGATCGCGAGGTGACGGAGCACGCGCTCGCTATATTGACGAATACCGTCCCTGCGAGTCTCTTCATTGCGCGGACCTCACTCTTGCGGCTTCACCCGCTGAAGCTTCCCCGGGGCGTTCCAGCGAATTTGCTCGAGCGACGACCGGACGTGGCCGGCGCGGAGCGCGAAATGGCGCGGGCTAATCGCGAGATCGGGATCGCACGCGCAGCCTTTTTCCCCAATGTCGTCTTCCGACTGGACGGCGGTTTCGAAAACAACAGCCTCAATTTGTTCAAGCTCGCTCACAGCTATTGGACCTATGGTTCGACGGTTTCGATGCCGCTCTTCGAGGGCGGCCTTCGCCGCGCGCAATTGCAGCAATCATGGGCGGCCTATCGCGAAACAGAGGACAAATACCGTTCGGTCGTGCTGAACGCCTTTCGCGAGGTCGAGAACGGACTCAGCCTGACGAACCGACTCGACACGGCGTCGAGGAAGCAGGACGCGGCGGTGGCGGCGACCGAGAAGACGCAGAATCTCACGATGGAGCTCTACAAGGGCGGCCTCGTCACCAGCCTCGACCTCATTTATGCGCAAGTCGCGACTCTTACCGCGCGCATCGATTCCGCGATCATCAAGACTCGTCTGCTCGGCTCCACCGTCGGTCTGGTCCGCGCGCTCGGCGGCGGCTGGAGCCGAAAGCAACTCCCCACCGACGAGCAGATTCCCCCGATCGCTATGTTCCAAACGGATAATTTGACGCGGCCAGCCACTGTGAACGACATCGGTAGCGCCACGCCCGACATCAACGCCGACAATAATCTCACGAGGGGCGTTTCGACAAAGACTCCATGAGATCGGCCAGTCTCATCCCTCGCCTGCAGAGCGACCGTCGCCAAAGGCGCTCTATCAATTCGATGCTAACTATAAGGGCCTGTTCCGACCTCGGCCGTGACTTTGTTAAAGCAGACGAAAGTGGTTGGATTTATCCGTGGTCGGCGCTTCCGTCGGCAGCCCCGCCGGAGGCGGCCGGCCGCATCGACTCGAGCCTCTCGTAGAGCGTGAGTCACGCAGGAGTTGGCAGGCGCAGCGAGACCCCATGCTGGTTACGCCGTTTGCTGTCTCGGCAGGAGCCGAGCTCACGACGACGGTGGAGATGGCGCGCGCCGCTTTCTGAGCAAAACGGCGCGAGCCTCTACCGGAGCGGCGAATTCGAACGATCTGGAGTCGCCTTGATCGCTTTGGCGCCGACGCTGTTTTTGTTCAGCGCATTCATCCTCCTGCTGCTGAGCGCCTTCATCTATGTGATCTGGCGTAGCGACGAAGAGGCGAATGAACTGTGCTGGTGGGCCGCGAGTTTCCTGACGGCGGGATGCTCGGCTCTCTGCTTTGCTTTTCGCAATCAGATCGAATCGCTCTCGATCGTCCTCGGCAACGCCTTCTTGCTGTGGTCCTACGGCTTTCTCTGGACGGGAGCCGCGATTTTCGCCGATCGTCCTCTGCGACCTCGTTCGGCGCCGCTCGGGGGATTCGTCTGGCTGTCGGGACTGTGGACGCAGGACATTCACTTGCGGATCGCGGCGGTCGCCGCGATCGCCGCGATTTACGAGATCAGGACGGCTTATGAGCTGTTGTCCTACAGTCGCGGCCAGAACGGACGTCTGGTCCTGGCGCGCGCCGCGGCGTTAGCGACGGCGCTCCAGGCCGGGGTCGATTTGGTCGTTTCGGTTTCCGCGTCATTTCTCGAACTCGACGCCACCGACTTCGTCGACAGCGCGTTTTTGAAATTCCGCTCGCTGGAGCTCGCGTGCTACATATCGATCCTCGGGGTCACCTTGGTCGCCCTCTCGAAGGAGCGTCTGGCGAACCGCCGCGAGATTGCTGCGATGAGCGATCCGTTGACGGGCGTCGCCAATCGACGCGCCTTCGATCGGGCCATCGAGCGCGCGACGAAGTCGGCCTCCGTGAAGCAGAAGAGCGCGGTGCTCGTCTTCGACCTCGATAATTTCAAGGACATCAACGATCGGTTTGGCCATGCGGTCGGCGACCAGATTCTGACCGTTTTCGGCGAAGCGGCGACGCGCAACATTCGCGCCAACGACATGTTGGCGCGGATCGGCGGCGAAGAATTCGCCGCTCTCCTTTGTCCGGCGGATCGCAACGTCGCATTGGCGGTCGCGGAACGGATTCGGCTCGCCTTCATCGACGCGGCGTCGGTTCTGGCGGAGGGGCAGGCGACGGTGAGCATAGGCGTCGCGCTGGTCGAAGGGCGCGCCCCGGACTATCGGGAGACGACGCGAGCGGCAGACGCCGCGCTCTACCGGGCGAAGGCGAGCGGTCGGAACAGGGTCGTCTTTGCAGGATCTTGAATGTGAGCCGGGCGTCCAGACGAGCTCGAGGGTCTTCGTCGAAGCGCGGCCGGGAATTGCCGCTCGGCGAGGGCTTTGTCGTAAGTTGATGGCCTCCGACAAAGCTCGCGACGAACCCGAACGGAGACCAATAGTGACGAAGGCCGCGTGCGGCCCTCGTCCATTCTCGCATCGACTTCGGAGCGCGTTGGGAGCCGCGCTTCGAGATCGATCAGGCGCCGCCGGTCACGCCGGTGCAGCCCTGCGTGGCGCCGGGCAGGCTCTTGATGGAGGTCGACGCTCCCGAGTTGACGAAGTTGCTCAGGATCGGATTGGCCCAGCTGATCGGCAGCGGAGCGAAGCCGTTCAGCGCGAGCACCGTCTTGACGTTCGGATCGGTGAGCGTGCTGTTTCTGTTGATGGTCGTCGGCGTGCCGGCCGCTCCGCTGAGGCTGCCGTTGTAGAGCCAGCTCAGATAGTCGGTCAGCACGGTTTCGCGATTGGCGGAAGCGAGGCAGCTATAGGTGAACAGGAACGTCGTGCCGGTGATCGGGTAGGCGGTCGTCGCCGTCGCCGGCGGGACCGCGAGATAGCCGACCGTGGCCGGCAGCGAGCCGCCGGTGAAGGGCGCATAGGCGCGCTTCTTCGAATACACGTCGTAATCGGCGTATCCCGCAGTCGTCGGCGCCGGCATCGGGACCCACGCAGCCTGCGTGGAGGCGATCGTCGGCGCGGTGAACGGCGTCGACGTGCTCGGCGTGTAGATGCCCGCGGTGCGCCGCGCCTCATTCGCGATGGCCGCCGCGTTCGGACCGCCCGGGTCGGAGCCGGCGGCGGGGAAATAAGGCTTGGTGAAGTCGTTGCTGATGTAGCCGATGGCGCCGGCGGTCGTGGTGATCGTCCGGGCGACGTTTTCCGTCAGCGACGCGCTGATCCAGTTCGTCGTATTGCCGCCATTGGCGACGACGAGCGGCTTGAACACGCCATTGAAGTCGGTGGTCGGCAGAGAGGCCGTGTTCATCCACGCGTAGCCTGCGCCGAGGACCGGGCAGTACGACCTCAGGAAGTTGGTCAGGATGAAGGTCGTGCCGCTCTTGTCCAAACGATAGACGAGCTTGATCGGCGTGCTCGCGGTGGCGTACGCGACCGCGCCAGGCGTGTTGAAGCCGGAGAAGGCCAGCGTGGCCGTCGTGCCGGCGCTGGTCAGATAGGCGATCGACGTCGTGCTGTTCCAATCCGTCACCTTGCCGGCAAAAATCGCGCAGACCTGCGCCGGGTTCAGATGGATCGGGGTCTGGATGACCTTGCCGGTGAGCGGCTCGGTGGTGCTGGTCTGGGTCTTCACTTGCCAGACGCCGCTGTTCGGGAACGGAATGTTGACGCCGAGATCGACCGCGACCGCGGCGGACGGAACCTGGACCGGCGCGCCGAAATTGGTCGAGCTATAGGTGATGCTGAGTATCGTCGGAGTCGTCAGAGTTCCGCTGAACGTCTGCCAGTTGGTGTTAGGGGTCCACGTGCCGCCGGGCGTGTGCCCCGAGACGGTGAGCGAGCCCACCGGCGTCGCCAGCGGGGCGTCGCTGAAGCCGAAGTCCAAATGGTAGCCGTGATCCGTATCCGTATAAGGATAGGAGACGATCGGCGAAACCAGATAGGCCGGAGGCGTCGCCGGAAGCGCCGCAGGAAGTGTGAACGGGTCCGACCCGGTCAGCAGCTCATGAGTGTCGTTGGTGACGAAGGCGCGCGTGCCGCTGCCGCTGCCGATCGAAGCATATTCTCCGGTGACATTGGTCTGCCCGGCGCCGGCGGCGTTGCAGGTGGTGCCGGCGATCGTTCCGCCCTTGTAGCAGTCATAGAGCGCGCGGCCCGCCTGTGAGAACAGCGAGCTGCCGCCGCCGAAGATGTTGCCGCTGTTGGCGAGCGCCGGCTGCAGGGAGGCGGAGGCGACCGTCGCCACCGCCGCCAGAGCCAGCGTCGAAGCCGACCCGGCGAGCGAGTGAGAAAGTTTCATTGGAGCCACTCCGTGTCGAGTGCGTTGAATTTGCGCTAAAAAATGCAATCCCCGCCGCGAACCGCACCAAAGATTGCGGAGCTTTCTTGCCGGGATTGCTTGACTTCCTGATCACGTATTTATGACAGAATGGTCGCACATTGTGCTGCTTTTCGTGATTAAATATTCTTTAACATGCAGTTATATGTGAAATATGAAGCTTTTAAATTTCTGATGAGCCTCGATAAGCATCAATATTATCTCAGTGATGCATCATACGTAGCTTGATCGTGGCTGTTTGTAAAAATTGTTTTGCATAAATGCGCTATTTATTGCTTGCACATGCCATCCGGCGTGCGCGTTCACCTCTCAACATATTGGGGTAAATCATGAAAAAGACGTTTTTGGCTTCCGCCATGAGCGCGATGCTCATCGCGATGTCGGGTGTCGCGCAAGCCGCGATCGTTTCGGTCACCTACTCCGGCAAGGTCACGAGCGGCGTCGACACGACCGGCGTGTTCGGCGCGCCGGGCGTCAATCTGGCGGGCCTTCCCTTCACCGTGAAATATGTCTTCGATACGGCCCGCGGCGCCGTCACCATGGGTCCGCCGCAATTCTCCGCCATCGGCGGCGCCGCCGCCGGCACGGCGTCTCCGTCGATCGCGACGCTCGTCGTGATCAATGGTCGCGCCCTTCTCTATACGGGCAATCAATTCGGAGAGATACTCGGCTATAATGATGGTCAACTGAGCCAGCAAGCTCACGAGTCGGACATGACGCTCAATGCCGGCGGCCGCACTTACAACATCAACCTGAATGAAAGCATCACCGATTTTGGAGTTGCTCTTCCCGCCACGATTACGGGACCGCTCAACTACACAGTTGGAACGAATGACACCAAGACAGGCGAGCTGAATCTAATCATTACGAACACATCGACCGGCGAAAGCATCGGCAGCGCCGACGTGTTCTTGGATGCGGCCTCCCTGCAGATCAAGACGCTCCTCGGCGCGACTTCGGTCTCGTCCGCCTTGCAGCCGTCGCCCGCTCTGTCCCACATCACGCGACTGGGTCTTGTCCGCTAACAGCCGGTTCTTGCGGGGACCGACACGGCCGGGCGATGACGTCGCCCCGTATCGATCGGTGTCGACGGCGACAGCGCGCCCTTGATCACGGCGGCGATGAGCGAATGGATACGCATCGCCGCCGACACGCCGCTCGCGCATGAATAGCTGCGGCAAAGGACGACTATCGGCATGATTGCGCGTCGTCGGCAAGATTTCGGGCGCGGATCCACCGCGCCATTGCATCGAGGAAGCGCCGGGTTCTGGGCAACGTCACGGGCTGCGCGGCAAGCACATCGCGACCTGTCTCGCCGAGTTCGTCTTTCGCTATCAATCGCCGCTTTCACCGGCGCGTTTCGTTCGAGACGCTCGCCCATGACGCGCCACGCGCCGCCGTCAATTCGCGCCGGCGCCGCCGCGGCGCTTGCGCGCATCCTGGCTTTCGCTCCCCGCGTCTGCGCCCCCGGCGTCCTCCCCGGAGCCGCCGCCATAGCCCAGAACCTCGACGAGGATGATCGAGGGCTGGTCATTTTGCCCGGCCTGCGTGGGCAGCACGGTTTGCCGCTGCGCCGCCGTGGCGCTGTTGGTGGCCGACAGCGCGCCGGAGGACGGCGCGCTCTGCGTCGGCAGGCCGGCGACGGCGCCGCCAGCCTGCACATTATAGGCGTTGGCGATCCGGGCCGCGACAATGGTGAGATTGCCGCTCACCCGGATTCCGGCCGAGCCGGCGTCCACTGTGCCATGCGGCGCGACGAGCGTCACATTGCTCAGCGTCGGATCCTGGCCGGGCAAAGTGACCAGCGCGCCGATGCCCGCGCCGGAAATGAGACCGGAAGGATTGAGGCTGCAGACGCCGTCGATGTCGCAGAGGTCGGTGATCGGCGGGTTCGAGACATAGGTCTTCGGGCCCGAGCCGGCGCTGATGTCGCCATTGGCCGAGAACAACGTGATGTCGCCGCCCTGCAGCGTGAAGACGCGACTCTGATTGAGCAGGATGCTGGAGTCGGTGAAGGCGCGGATGGACCCGCCGGAGAGCGTCAGCACGCCCTGCTGGGCCGGAGTGAGCGCATCCGCCGCGCTGGTGCCGAGAATAGCGCCGCCGCCCGGTCCGATAATTTGGATGTCGCCGCCGAGCTGCGTCTCCAGCACGGATTGTGCGAGGGCGAGCCGGCCCGTCTGCACGAGCGTCGAGGCGCCGAGAGACCCGCCAGCGGCGTTGTCGGTATAGCCGTAAGCCGCCGGGAACAGGGTCGAGATCGCCGCATAGGCGCGACCATACTGACCGAAATACGGACTTGCGGGATTATGGTAATCGGCCGCGACCTCGCCGAGGAAGACGAGAAAGGCGCGATCGAGGAGCAATTGCTGGCGCTGGAACGACGCGGTCCGGAAGGCGGTCCACGCCTCCTCGCGGGAGACGCCGAGAGCGGCGGCGATCGGGGCGAGAAGATCGACGCCGCCGGTCCCGGCATGGGCGGGATCGACATATTGGTCGATGGCCGTCCGCCATCCGAGCGGATCGGGATGGACGAGGCTCGGACCGACGCCGAACAGCACATCTATGCTGGCGCTCTGGCGCGGCAGATAAGGGACGACCGAGAGCCCGAAGTTTGCATTGAGCGAAGGTGGCTTGACGGCGCCGCCGACGGAGCTGCCGTCGCCAAGCGTGGCGACGCCGGCCGTGGTGTTGTTCGCGGTCGCGCTGGTCTGAAACGGCCCGATGTCGCGTCCCGCCTGAAGCAGCAGCGCGCCCGGGCCGTAGAGGTAGATATAGCTGTCGAGCGCCGCGCCGAGCGCCAACTGCCCGCCGAGGTCGTTGCCGGCGGCGATGCTGGTGATGTCCGTCGCGCTGTTGTTCTGGCCGATGAAGCCGATGTCGACGTCATGGCCGGCCTCGATCCATGCTGGCTTGATGAGGCTGAAATAGCCGGTGATGTCCTCGCCGGCCGCGACGACGGCGGGCGACTCGCTCTGGCCGTCGCCCAGAAGATGCAGCGGCCGCGTGAGCGCGGCGAGCGGAACGCCCATCGGGCTGATGTAGTTCGCCGGATCAGGCCCGGTCACGCCATTGATGTTGAAGCCGAACCGGACATATTGATTTGAATCCGTGGCGAGGTCCGGCATCGTCAGCGCATTATAGTCTTGTATTGTGCGGTCTATGATAATCGACTGCCCGGCGGCGAGAGTGATCGTTCCGTCGCCGCGAGGAGATGGGTAAGGATAGGGAACAATATTCGCGCGGGAAGCGGTCCGAGTTGTATTGTAAAAGAATACGTCGCCCGGCGAAATCGTGATGTCGCCCCGCAGCGCGGCGAGATCGAGCGTAGCCGGGAGCAGAATTCCGCCGATTTGAGCAATACCCGGGTTAGTGATCGTTCCCGGGACATAGTTTTCGATACCCGAATCGCCATTCCCCAGAGCCGTTACATCGCCCGACGTGCTACGCAGTGACACGCCGCTCTCTGCGCCATAGGTCGTGAATATGTTGCCGAGAAGGGTCGGCACACCTGCGCTACCAATGTTTCCGGGAAGTTCAGCAAACGAGGTTGCCCCTGCTATCGTACTGGGAAACCTCGGAGCGGAAGGATTGAGGACGGTCCCGCCATCATAGGTCAAGGGCAGCGAGGCGGGATCGTAGATCGCGGCGAGCGTCGCCGAGCCGCGCGCCAGGGCCTGGACGAAGCCGTCCTGAACCGCGAGCAGCAGCGCCACATTTCCCCCGAACGTGCTGGTGAGACTGATCCTATTGAAGGGATTCGTCGCTCCCGGCGCCAAAGGCGTCGCCTGGATCGATCCGCCCGCCTCGATGAGTCCGGCTCCGCGGCCGACGAGAAAGGCGCCGCTGTCGATGTCGCCGCCGGCCCGCGCGGTGAGATTGCCGCCGCCGAAAAAAGTGATGGTTGCGGCGCCCGCTATCGGCGTTCCGGCCGCGCCGCCGCCGCCGACGACCAGCGTCTCGGGCAGCGAGACGGAGAGATCGCGAATGTCCTCGCCGGCGGTGAGCCGCACATCGCCGCCGCCGAGCGCACCGACGCCATAGAAGGTCGCGATATTGACCCAGGCGGCCGTCTGGCAGGAGGCGCTCGCGCCGCAGTCAGTGCCGGATCCGGAGAACGGCGTCGCGGAGCCGTTCGACAGACCTTGATGATAATACCACTGGTTCCAGGCTTGGCCGGCGTAGGTGTAAGGCGAAAACGTGGCTTGATCGACAGTGCCCGGCAGAACTCCGGCCGGCGACACGCCGATGATCGACCCTCCAGCGCCGACCGTCACGCTGCCGCCCCCCTCGGACCAGGCCGGCGTGCTCGCCAGACCGTTCACCTGGCTCTGGTCGATCTGCGGGAGAGTCGGCGCGGCAAAATTCGCCGGCAGCGTCACGACGAGGGCGCCGGCCGTGTAGATCGACCCCGCGATGGGCACGCTGACCGTGGCGACATCGCCATAGGGGTCGATCGGGAGCGAAACCGGATAGGTGTCTTCCTCTTTCAAGATCACATCGCCAGCGGCGGCGATGGCGATCGAACCCGCGCCCGTGCGCAGCAAGGTGGGGACGAAGATCGGAATCGGCTGACCGTTGTTGGTCGGATTGGGAATAAAGAAGTAGGGCCAGGGATTGCGGGCGCCGGCCGAGTTGCTGTCCTGATTCCTATAGCTCGTGAAGCCGTCGAGGATGAAGCTGCCGCTCGCGCCCGCCGCGACCGCGCCGGGATCGACCGATTCCGCCGCGCCCGCCGCGATGTTGAACGTGAAGGAGCCCTTGTTGCCGGAGGCGACCTGCATCAGGCTCGCGGCCGAAGTGGTGTTATATTCGAAAATCGGATTGCCCGACGCGTCGATTCCGCCTGCCAGCTGGGGATTATTGGCGATCAGATTGGCGACGAGCAGACCGTTGAAGCCGGTTCCGCCGAAGACGTCCTGCGTTTCATAAAAGCCGTCGCCGATCGTCGCGTGAACATTCACATTGCCGCCGGCGCGCAGCGTCAGCACGCCGGGCTCGCCCGCCGCGGTGCGGTAGCAGAAGCCGTTGCAGGAGACGAAATGCGACGGATCGGCAGGGTCCTGCCGCCCATCGGCCCCGAGGTTCCAATTGCTCGCGACGGTGATGTCGCCATTGGGGTTGGCCAGCACGATCTCGGGCCGCGCCGAAAAATTCGGCAGGCCGCCGAGGGACGAGAAATTCGCGGTGGGGAAGTTCTGGACGAAATCGACCAGCGTCTGCTGATAGAAGCGCACATGCGCGAGATTGGGCGCGGTCGGCGCGAAATAGGCGTATTTGAGATAGTCCGAGAGTGTGTAGGGCGTGCCGTCGAAATGCGTCAGCCCGCCCGTCAGCACGCCTGCCGTCAGCGTCGCGACAGTGGCCCCGGCGGCGTCCTTGAACACCCCGTCGACCAGCGCGCCATGGGAATCATACCAGCCCGCCGGATCGACGATCCCATCGAAATTGCGCCTGTCGGCGGCGCTCCAGGTCTCATAGGCATGCAGCGTCACGCCGCTATTGGGGCCGGACGGCGCAGCCTCCCTGGTCCGCACCGTCCCCGCGAACTGCACATTCACATGTCCGGAGGCCAATGTTCCGTCGGTGAGCAGCGGCGCGCGCAGGATCACCTGTCCATCGGCGTTGCTGGCGACGAGCGGCCTCCCATCCGGGCCGGTCAGATCGGTGACGCCCGACCCGCCGCTGACGTCGAGCACAGCGCCGGCGGCGACCGTGATCGCGCCGGACTGCGTGATCTTTTGGGAGCCGTCGGCGTTGAAGGAGCCGCTCGGCGTCCCTGTCGTGCCCAGAGTGATCACGCCGCCGGTCTGCACGAGCTGCGCCGCGCCATTGGCGAAGCCGGGATCATCGGGATCTGTGACCAGCCGCGAGGCGGCGAGCAGCTGCGCGGCCGCGCCGATTTGCACGCGGGACGCGCCGAACAGCGAGATCAGCCCGCCGCTCGGACCATTGGCGTCGATCACGCCATCCACGACGACGCCGCCATGATTGGCGGTGAGCGTCACCAGTTGCGAGGTCAATGTGGAGCCCGCGCCGATGACGATGTCGCCATGCTCGAGCGAGACCGCGAAGCTGCGCGTGAAGCCGGCGCCCAGCAGATTGGCGAGCCCGCCGGCAGTGAGCGCGTCGGCGGCGAGCGAGAAGCGGCCGCCGGCGTCGCTATACTTTGCGCCGCCCTTGAAAACGCCGTTGAGGGTCGCGGTCCGGGAGGCCGAAATATCGAGCGCTCCGGCATAGCCCGGTCCGACCGCCGAGACGTCGATCTCGGCGCCTCCGTCGATCTGAACATTGCCGTTTTCGGCGAGGAGCGTCACCGAGCCGCCGGGCGCGTATTCGGTTTGATGGAGAATTTGGACGGCCGATCCGCTCGCCAAAAAACGGGCGCCGCCTGCGAGCACGAGATCGCCAGAGGTCGCATCGAGCTTCAGCTTGCCCGACAGCGCCTGCAGCGCCCCATTGTCGAAGATGCTCCTCGCGGTGAGGGTCAACGCGCCGCCGACGTCCGAGGGGTCGGCGGCGGGAGGCGCGCCATTGCTCAGCAGCGTGAGCGTCCCGGCCGTTTTCAGCGTCTGGGTCGCGCCGCTGGCCGCTCGCACGACCGGCGCAGTGAGCGTGACATCGGCTGCGTCCGCGTCGAGGCCCGGCGCGGAGCCGGCGACGCCGCGGAACTCGATCGCGCTACCCGCCTGAACAGCGACCGCGCCGAAATCGACGAGCCGGAAACCGCTCGCGCCCGCTGTCGCATCGCCGACGACGACCCGCTCTGACGCATTGATAGCGAGCCGGCCATTCGCGCCGGATAGCGCGCCCGAGAAATTCCCGCTTCCCTCCAGATTGACCAGCGCGACATTGGCCGCGTCGATCGTCGTGCTGCCGCCCTGGTCGGACAGGCCCGACGCATCGAGCGTCAGCAGCCCGATCGGCCTCGTCAGATCGCCGAGCGTGACGCCGCCGGCGTCGAAGAAATTTATCACCGAGCCGCTATGCAGCTCGACCGTCTCGGCGCCAGCGAAATTCGCCAGCGTCGACGCCGAAAGAACGAGGCCGCTCTCGCCGCCGCCAATATTGATGAGGTCGGAAACGAGATCGTAGTTTCGCGCGCGGAGGGCGGCGCTCGGGTCGACGGTCACGGAGCCTCTGGTCGCGAGCGACAGCGAATTGGAGCCTTCGATCGTCGCGCCGGCGCCGATGAATAGCGACGCCGGCTGATTGGACGAAGCCGAAAAAGCGATCCCGGTCGCCGCGCCGGCGGAGACGCGCAGCAGCGCGCCGGCCCCGTCGAGACGATATCCGCGCTGCGCGCCGGTCGGCGCGGCGCCGTAGCCGCTGACCACGCTGCCCGCATCCACGGTCAGCGCGCCGGGCGCGCCCGTCTCCGCATCGGAGCCCACGACCAGAACGAGATCCGGCGCATTCAGCGCGCGATCCGGCGTGTGAATCTCCAGCTTCGAGGCGACGGCGTCGATCTTGATTCCGGTCGTCGTCGAGGTCGCCGTTCCGCCGATCAGCACGCTGCCGATGCCGAGATTGCTGATCTGTTCGGCGTCCAGCACGAGCGCGTCCGTCGGCGCGACGCCGCTTCCATCGGTGATGTAGATGTTCTTGGCGCTGATTTGCGCCTGCCCGGAGGCGCCCGTCACTTCCGGCGAAAGATCGCTCACGCCCGCATCGAAACGATTGTCGCTGCGGAACGACAGCGTATTCGTCGCGCTGAACACCAGCACGCCGCCGTCCACCGGCAGCGGCGGGATGGAAACATTCGCGGTCGCCGCCTGTTCGGCGAAGAAGCGCGCGCCGGGCGTGACGACGATGTCGGTATATTGCGACCAGGTGGATTTCGGCTGAATCTGAAAGAGGGAGGTGCGCGAGTCCGTGGCGCCGGTGATGAGGTTGACGTAGGAGCCGCTGACATAACGTGAGCCGTCCGCCGTTCCCGCGGCGATCGGGATCGCCGGATTGACGTCGCCCGCGACCTGCACAACGCGATAGGCGCCCGGCAGCGTGGCGTACATGCCAGGCATGAGCACATAAGTTCCCGCCGGAACGCCGCCGCCGGCGCCGATGCGAATGGCCGTGCCGGGCGCCGTGGCGGTAGTCACCAGATCCTTCACCGAACTCAGCTGACTAGTCGGGACGACATCGGCCAGATTGCTTCCCGGATTGGCGGCGACACCCGAATAATAGGGGTAGGCGGCGAAGGTCGGATCGAACGCCGCGACGCTGGCGAGATAGGACGGCACCAACGCGTAAACTTGGCGACCGTCGGGATATTGCGACGCATAATGTCCGGGATTGTCGAGGATGGGCTCGTAGGTCGCCAGAACATTCCGCGAGCCGCCATTGCCCGCGATGAATTCCGTCGCATAGATGTCGCCGCCGCCGCTGCCGTCGATCGTGGCGCCGGCCGATGCGGAGACATCGGCGCCGAGCAGGCTGATCGATTTGGCGGGTGGGCAATAGACGCCCGCCGCGGCGCAATCGGCGCTGATCCTGGTCGTCTGGCCGTTGCTCGGCGGACCGAAGAACCAGTCGGCGCCGTTGACCGTGTAGCCATAGGGGAGGTCGAGCCCCGCGGCCGACACCGAAGTGAGGCTGCCGGCGCCGAGGGTGACGCTTTGGGCCGGAACGAGAAGCGAGCCGAAGGTCTGCGCGAGCGTCGACGGCAGTTTGCTCGCGTCGCCGTCATAGCCGAGCACGATATTGCCGAGCGGCGCCCACAAGACGCCGTTCTGCCGGATGATCGGAGCCTCGAGCGCAATAGCGCCGCCGACCGAGAGGGGCGCGGTGGGCGCGCCATTTGGCAGGATCGTGAGCGTGTCGAAACCGGCGTCGATCGCGTCCGGAGCGACGCCGGCCGCGAGGAGAAACTGCGTCTCGCTCGCCGGAAAGATCTCGGCGGCCTTCAGGGTCAGATCGCCTGGCGCGATCAGGGCCCCGGTGAAGTGCGGATCGGTCCAGTTGTCCGGATAGGCTCCGCCGTAAAATTGCGGCAGCAACCGGATCGCGCCGGCGCTTTCGAGATTGACGCTCTGCATATTGTCGAAGCTGATCGTACCCTGGAGATCGATCCATTGCGCGCGAATGTCGAGCGTGCCGCCGGAAGGCGATAATATGGGCCGCGCAGGCGCCCCGCCCTGTATGTTGCCGACCAGGCGCACATAACCAGCCTCGAGCAATGCCGTGGCGCCGGAGGCGTCGGGCAGCGCCGAACAGCTGAACGGGCAAGATAAATCGAGGCCATCGGGCAAGAGTCCTTCGACCTCTGGGAGCAGTACGAAAGGGGCGTAAGCATAGTAACTCGGGTAGTTCGCCGACAACGTCAGAGCGCCGGGAACCCGAACGACGATATTGCCCGAGAAGGCGATCGCGCCGTTGTTCGTGAAAATCGAGACCGAGTCGAAGCCGCTCGCGCTCAGCATGCCCGCGCCGACATAGCCGCCGGTCGGAAGCCCCGGCTGCGCGAAGAACGTCTCGGGGGCCGTCCCGGACAGGGCCGCGCCAATCCTGCTGTCCGGCCCGATCACGATCAATTGCGGCCCTTTGAGCAGGCCGGAGCCGTCGAGCAGATTTGAAAGACTAATGGAGCCCGGCAAGGCGGGCGCGGGCGCGCCGCCGATCGTCAGGCTGCCGCCAGCGGCGAGCCGCGCCCCGCCTTCCGCTTTTACCGTGCCGGCGAAATAGAGATTTGCGCCGCCGATATCGAGCGCGCCGCCATTGCTCCAGATCGTCCGGTCGAGCAGAATTGGCCCCGCGCCTGGGATCGTCCGCCCGGGCGTCTGAATATTCGCGACCGCGCCCTCGAGCAGCAGCGTCGCGCCCTCCGCGACGACCACGGCTCCAGCGCTCTGCCGTTCCGTGGTGTTGGTCCCACCTACGAGCGTGATGACGCCGGCGTCGAGCAGGCTGCCCGTGGCGTAGCCCGTGACTCGGGGATCGGGGACGAACAGGCTGCTGACATCGAGCGTCGCGCCCGCGCCCACCCACACTCCCGTCTCCACCTGCAGGGGCACTTGAATCCCGGCGGACAGCGGCGAAAAGCTTCCGTTGCCGACATTGACGAGATTAATGGCGCCCGACCGCGCGGTCAGCGAGCCGAGGACCGTCACCGGCCCGTTGGCGGCGACGAGGCTGATGCTCGCAGGTCCCGACGCCCCCGAGTCCGTGGAAATCGATGCGCCCGCCTCTACGACGAGGCCGCCTAATTGAGAGCTGTCGGGCCGTGCGCTGAGCTCCCCGGACGGCGTCAATCCGCCGGCGTCGAACAGCGTCAGGCTGACAGGCTTGCGCAGCCCGTCGGGCGCGAGGCCGAGCGGCGCGAAATCGCGCGGCCGCGCGCCGGAGGGCGCGGTCGTCTGCGCGCCAAAAGCCGAGGACGACAGGTTGGACTGGCGAAGCACGACATTCGCGCCCGACGCCACAGTTATATCGCCGACGGTGCTGGTCAGCACATAGGAGCCGAATTCATTGCCGTCGAAGAAGGAGCTCGGGATGACGATCTCGCCGCTCGCATTCTGCGCCGTGGCGATCGCCGCCCGCGCGGCGCTCGTTCCCAGATTGCCGACTCCGGCCTGAAGCAAATCCTGGCCGTCGGCGGAAAGGCTCGGGATGGCGGAAGAGGATGAGGAAAAAAAGGACGTGACGGGGCCGGATCCGCCGACGATCCGGATCGACGGCGCAGCGAGATCGAGAGCGCCGCCGCCACTGAAGCTCTACGCGTAAATCGTTCCGCCCAGAGCGATGTTAGCGTTCAGAACGCCGTCGGTCGGCGGGACGAGGGTCGCCGACCCCTGTTGACATGAGGTGAGGCACTCGAAGGGCAGAAGGCCATCATTGTAGACGCGCAGCGTCAGATTGCCGCCCTTTCCCGCCGGCAAGCCATCGGCGCCATAGTCGAGATGGTTGTTCACTCCGACATGGCCGCCGCCGGAAACATCGATGACGCTGCCGCGCTGAAGAACGATGCTTTGCGTGACATCCACATAAGTCGAGTTCGAACCCTTGATCCCGGTCGGAGTCGTGATGCTGACCGAGCCGCCATCGATGAAGGACGACCCTTGCAGCCCGTCACTGGTCACGCCCGAATCATTGACCCACAGACCGGCGACGTCGAGAACCGCATGCGGCCCGAGCACGAGATCCTGCTGCGGCTCAGGGAGAGTCTTAGAAGTAGAGCCGTCGTAGCGCTCACCAAAATTTGCTCCCTTGAGCGAAATATTGCTGCTCGGCGCGTTGAGCACGCCGTCAATGGTCGTAACGCCGGAAAGCGTGATCCCCGGCACGGCTTTGGCCGTGCTCGGGGCGGCTTCCCCGAAGCTTGCGCTCGGCCCCGGCCGTGTGGTGAGCGTAGCGACAGGGCCGGAGCCGCTATAGGGCATGGTGAGCAGCTCCGCGCCCGCGACGCTGATCGAGCCGAAGCCGGCGGCCGACAGAATATCGGTATAGATCGGGACATATTTGCCGGCGTCGGCGAGCGCTGTCCCCCAATCGAACGTGGACGCGGTCAGCGGCGTCAGCCCCTCGACGACGCCGAAGGGGTCCACGCCAGCGCCGCCGATCTGCAAAACAGCGTTGTCATTAAAAATCTGCCCGGCGCGAATCGTGAAGGTGATCCCGAGAGACGCGTTTTGCGGCAGGCTGTCCGACGCGCGCTGCCGCGGACCGGCGACCGTGTCCGCGATGACCGTGCCGGCCAGCAGCGGAACACCCGCCGCGACAAAGATCGACCCGGCGTTCGAGCCGCTGAAATACGCGGGCTCGCTCTGCAAGGCGTTCAAGCCGCTCGTGTAGATTTCGGAAACGTTCCAGCGCGGGTGATCGACCTTGAACTGGCCGGCGACGCCGACATAGGCAATGCTCGGATCGGCGTTGCCGATGTCGTAGATGCGACCGTTCGAGCCCACCAGCCGAGTCGTGGCGATCTGGCCGCCCTGATAATTCACATAGCCGCCCGAAATGTCGATGATCGAGCCGGGCTTTTGAACGAAATAAGCCGTATTCGCCGCGCCATCCGGCTTGAGCGAGCTCGACGTGAACGAGCCGCCGACGCTCAGCAGTTGTTCGATCGTCTGCGGTATGGTTCCGACATCGCCGGAAAGGTCGAGGATGGGCGAGCCGACCCACGCGAGACCATCGGCGCGCACCCCATGTAGGCGCGCGTCGATCGTGACCGTGGAGCCGATGAGGGCGCGCGACAGCGGATTGTCGGCGACCTCGGCCTGGGTGATCAGAACATTGATCAGATATTGCGCGATCGGCGCGGAAACGCCGGCCAGGCCCGACAGATCGACGATGCTGCCCTTGTCGAGCAGCACCGTGCCGCCATCGCCCGCGTTCATGGTCACGGCGCCGCCGGGCGCCTTTATGAAGACGCCGGGCAGAGCGGCGCCGGTCACGGGGTCGATCTCGTCGCCATGGACCAGGATGTCGCCGACTGCGGTGATATTGATTTGCGGCTGCAAATTCTTCTGGAAATAATCCGACGCGCTGAGCAGCGTCTTGGTCGTGATCACGCCGCTCGTGCTGCTGGGCAGAATCGAGATGAAGCTTCCCGCGGCGAGGTCGACGTCGCCGCCGACCGCATTGATCGTGATGGAGCCCGGCCGCTCGACGCTGGTGTTCGCCGACAGGCCGCCGGCCTGCATCACCTGGTTCCCGAACAGCGTAATATTGCCGTCATCGGCCTCGATGAGCCCCCCGGCGTTATTGGCGACCAGGGCCTGACCGCCGCCCGGCTGGACGCCGGGTGGGAAAGATACGATTTTCGTCCGCGCGACTCCGGTCTGGGTCGGCGTCGGGTCGGCGATCTGAAGTTGATTTCGGACAGCCGTGTCATAGGGCTCATTCCCGACGGCCGCCAGAATCGCTCTCCCCCCCGGCGTCGAGATATAGCCGGAATTCGAAACCTGCGCGCCGGTCAGCGCGACATATCCGCCGGCCCCGGACACAGTGTTGCGCGACGTGGCGATCGTCGCGCCCCGTTCGACGACGATGTCGCCGGCGCTCGAAACCGTCGGGACCTGAGACAAGTCGCCCTGCGTGAGAACAACGGCCTTCCCCGTCGAAGACGCGACGTTCAGATAGAGCCCGTTGTCGACGAACATCCGATTGGCGGCCGATTCGTTGACGGGAACGAAAAAGTCGGTGAAGCTCGGCGGTAGAGAATATTGATAATTCTTGTGATCCCCTTCTGCGAAGACGGAGGCGGCGAGGTTGCTGTCGATGTCGAGCGACGACGCGACCAGCGATCCGACATTGATCTGGCTGCCGCCATTGAAGATGATCCCATTGGGATTGATCAGGAGCACCGTTCCTTCGGCGCTGATCTGGCCGAGAATTTGACTCGGACGTCCGGTCGCGTCGATTCGGTTGATGATGACCCAATCGTTGCCGTTCTGAGAATTGCCGCCGCTCTGGTCGAAATCGACGGTGGTGTTGGAGCCGACGTTGAACTGCTGCCAGGTGGCGACCGCGCGCTGCGCTGTCTGCTTCACGGTGACCGTGCAATGGCCGCCACTGCAATTCGCGGTGCCGCGCGCGGCATCCGGCTTGATGGCGTTGATCCAGAGATTGGGATCCGAACGAGGGTCGATGACGAGTCCGAGGTGGTTTGGGCCGAGCGAGCCATATCGGCTGAGCCCATCCACCACGATTCCGTTCACCCCTTGCGGCGCCTCGAGCCCGCTCCGGATCGCCTGCTGCGCCGCCAATTGCGCCGCCTTCAGCGCCTGCACGGCCTGGGCCGCTCTGGTCAGCGAATCGAGGGACCGCCGCGTGATCGCGTCCGCCTGTCGCGCCGCCGTCGACGCCGCGTCCGCCGCTACGGCGGGAGGCGAAAAGCCGGCGCCGCCATGCAATGGCCTCGCCGCCCCATCCTGCGCCGCCGCCAGCGTGAGCGCCAGCGCGCTCGTTCCCGCGAGGAGAAGACGGCGCGCGCCCACATCGCAGTGTCCGATCCGGCTTGCCGAGATGACGCGCAAATCACACCAGAACATGTAGAACCCCGTTAAATATCTGCTGGCGTTATAAATTATATTTATTATGCGCCGGTCGTCGCGAACACCACGATAGGTGAACCGGAGGAATAAGAGTTGATGTCTGTGACGTCCGTAAGACGAAGCGGGTTCGGCGAGACCGTAAAATTAATGGTTATGTCGCAAAGCTTTATCTACGGGAGCGACGGCTGAGCGCGAAGGTTGTGTCGCAAATTTTGTCTACGGAGACGACGCGGGCGTGTGAGAGTGACCCGGCATCGAGCGGCGAAGCGAGTGACACGGACGATGCTAAGCTTCAAATCATTTCGATCGGCCGCTGCGACGCTCTTCGGGGATCGAACTCACGCATATGATCCGAAAGGACCCGTTGCAGACCAGGGGCGAATTGCATCCAGCCCAGCAGTTCTATGCCCTCGCCGCGTGACCCGCGTCACTCTCACAAGCCCGCGTCGTCTCCATAGACAAAATTTGCGACACAACCGGATCACGTCGCGTTCAAATATGGCCGCCTTTGAAATCGATCATCGCGCTATTCCGCCTGCTCTTTCGCCTGCGATCATAGCCCATACCGACCCGCTTTAAAAATTTGCGAGATGCGTCGTGCGTCGCTCACGAGTCGATTATCGGCCGCCGAATACACGGAACATGCGGAAAGAGCCGCGCCATATGGCGTCTGCGCCGCCTCTGTCAGCAAAAGGCGCGCCGGATTTTTCTCGCGACGCCGCGATCAGTCGGCCCAGAGCGCGAAACTCATCGCCACGACGCGATGATCTGCGCCAGACGAGGCCTATTGTTCGGCGTGGCTCCGGCGGCTCGATGCGGAGCACGCGGACGGCGCCTCTCGCCGTCTCTATTGGTAGGCTCATCTCGGGGAGCAAGGTGCAGCCCATGCCCGCCGAGACCATCTGAACCAGCGTCGTCAGATTGGTCATGCCAAAAGTGTCGATGTTCAGCACATTGCGGCTCTCGCAATAGCTGAGCGCCTGATCGCGCAGGCAATGGCCGTCCTCGAGCAGCAGCAGCCTTTGCGCTTTCAACGTTTCCGCGCTGACGGAGCCAGTTTCCTCCGGCAATCCGCTCGAGGGAGCGACGAGATAGAAGCGATCCTCGAAGAGCGGCATGGACTCGAGCTCGGGATCGACAGGCGTCGCCAGCATGACGAGGTCCAGCAGACCGTCGTCCAGCTCGGCCAGCAATGTGGCCGTTTGCGCCTCGCGAAGATGCAGAGGCCGCAGAGCATCCGCGCCGCCGCCGAGCGCATCGAACAAGATCGGCAGAACATAGGGCGCGACCGTCGGGATGATGCCGAGGCGAAGCGGGCAGAAATTCTGATCCGCCATCGTCTCCAGCTCCGAGATGTCGGCGAGGATACGGCGGGCGACTTTGGCGATCTCACAGCCGGCAGCGGTCAATATGACCAATTTTCCGCGCCGCTCGACCAATTGCGTGCCGAGCTCGACCTCCAGCTCTTTGATCTGCATGGAGAGCGCCGGCTGCGTCACCGCGCAGAGATCGGCCGCTTTGCCAAAATGCTCGGTGCGGGCGAGGGCGTCGAAATAGCGGAGCTGCTTGGTCGTGATCATCAGTTTTCCTGATCGATGACGAAGAATTTCGAATTTTACCTAATCGATTTCGCGTCTTATAGCAAGCTCAGCGGGGGCGCGACGAGGAGGAAAGCAATGTCGATCGCAATGGACAAGATGATGGCGAGCGCCGGAAAGTCGCGTTCGCGCGTGGGCTTGCGGCGATTTCTGCGGACGACGGCCGCGGCGATGGCGATTATCGTCGGCGCGCCGCTCGGCGCCTCGGCCGAGGGCGCGCCGCATGCCAATCAATTCTGGTGGCCTGACCAGCTCGACCTCTCGCCCTTGCGCCGCAACGCCGCGGAGTCGAACCCGCTCGGCAAGGATTTCGACTATGCGCAGGCGTTTCAGACGCTGGATCTCGCTGCGGTGAAGAAGGACATAGAGACGGTCCTGACGACGTCGCAGGACTGGTGGCCGGCCAACTATGGCAATTACGGCCCATTCTTCATCCGCATGGCCTGGCACGGGGCGGGAACCTATCGCATCCACGACGGCCGCGGCGGCGCGAGCGGGGCGCAGCAGCGCTTCGAGCCGCTCAACAGCTGGCCGGACAACGCCAATCTCGACAAGGCGCGCCGGCTGCTGTGGCCGGTGAAGAAGAAATACGGCCAGAAGCTCTCCTGGGGCGACCTCATGGTGCTGACCGGCAATGTCGCCATGGAGAAGATGGGCTTTGCGACCTTCGGTTTCGGCGGCGGCCGCAGCGACGATTGGGAGCCCGATCTCGTCTATTGGGGGGCGTCCAAGTTCATGGGCAATAATCGCGACAAGAGCGGCGCGCTGGAGAAGCCCCTGGGCGCCGTCCAGATGGGCCTCATTTATGTCAATCCCGAGGGGCCGAATGGCGTGCCGGACCCGCTCGCCGCGACCAAGGACATAAGAGAAGCCTTCGGCCGCATGGCGATGAACGACGAGGAGACCGTCGCGCTGATCGCCGGCGGCCACACTTTCGGCAAGGCGCATGGCGCCAAAGCGCCGGCGAAATGCGTCGGCCCTGCGCCGGCGGGAGAGAGGATCGAGGCGCAAGGCTTCGGCTGGGCCAATCGTTGCGGCTCCGGCAAGGGCGCGGATACGATCACCAGCGGGTTGGAGGGCGCCTGGTCGATCGATCCCGTATCCTTCACCACGCAATATTTGGACAATCTCTTCGGCCATGAGTGGGTCAAGACCAAGAGCCCGGCCGGCGCGACGCAATGGAAGCCGAAAGACGCGGAGGACACCGTCCCGGATGCGCAAGAGCCCGGCAAGACGCATCCCCTGATGATGTTCACCACCGATCTGGCGCTGAAATTCGACCCCGAATACAGCAAGATCGCCAAGCGCTTCCACGACGATCCCAATGCGTTCAAGCTGGCTTTCGCCAAGACATGGTTCAAGCTCACCCATCGCGATATGGGGCCGCGGGCGCGCTATCTCGGCGCGCTGGTTCCGAAGGAGGCGCTGATCTGGCAGGATCCCGTTCCCGCGATCGACTACAAGCCGATCGAGGCCGCGGATATCGCCGGATTGAAGTCGAAAATCCTCGCATCTGGACTGACCGACGCCGAGCTGATCCGCACGGCTTGGGCCTCGGCGGCTTCGTTCCGCGGCACGGATAAGCGCGGCGGCGCCAATGGCGCGCGCATTCGCCTCACGCCGGAAAAGGACTGGCCGGTCAATGACCCCGCAGAGCTGGCGAAGGTCTTGAAGACGCTGGAGGAGGTGAAGAACAGTTTCGACAAGGGCCACGCCGACGGCAAGCGCGTGTCGATCGCCGATCTGATCGTGCTCGGCGGCTCGGCCGCGCTCGAGGACGCGGCTCATAAGGCGGGCGTCACGGTCGAGGTCCCCTTCTCGCCGGGGCGAACCGACGCGACGCAGGCGCAGACCGATGTCGCATCCTTCGCGGTTCTCGAGCCGAAGGCGGACGGCTTCCGCAACTATTTCTCCAAAAGCGCCGAAAAATCGCCGATCGAGGCGCTGGTCGAGAGAGCGAGAATGTTGGAGCTCACCATCCCGGAAATGACCGCGCTGGTCGGGGGAATGCGGACGCTCGGGGCCAATGAGGGGAACTCGCGGCTCGGCGTCCTTACCTCGCGGGCGGGCTCCCTGAGCAACGACTTCTTCGTCAATCTGCTCGACATGTCAACGGAATGGAGAAAATCCGCGGAGAGGGAAGGCGTCTACGAAGGCCGCGACCGCAAGAGCGGGGATATCAAATGGACGGCGAGCGCAGTCGATCTGATCTTCGGCTCGAATTCCGAGCTGCGGGCGGTCGCGGAAGTGTACGCGTCGGACGACGCCAAGGAGAAGTTCGTACGGGATTTCATCGCCTCATGGGTCAAGGTGATGAATCTCGATCGCTTCGACCTGCACAAGTCGTGACGGAGGGCCGCCGTTGATTGAAACGAGGCCGTGGGTCCACGCCCACGGCCTTTTTTGAACATGGCGCCATTCTGCGCGGCGCCCCCAATCGGCGCGGAGGCATAAGAATATACAGGAACGATCAAGAGGCCGGGCGGCTGCCGCCGCGGGGATTTCCAAAGACCAACCGGTTCGGATAGCGCCGAGAGTTCGGCGTTGCCGAACTGGGCGATATCAGGAATTTTAGAGCGCTCGGCGGTGCCGCCAGCCATGTCGGCACAGACGAAAAAACCCGCCCTGAAGGGACGGGTCGTTCACGCACCGGGCTGCAATTGAAACCTCCTCAGGGAGAAGGTTTGTGAAGAGGACATTTGTTCTTTGCGGGCCTGGCGACGACCTACTCTCCCAGGTCTTGAGACATAGTACCATTGGCGCTGGAGCGTTTGACGGCCGAGTTCGGGATGGGATCGGGTCTGATCGCTTCGCTGAAAGCCACCAGGCCGGCGAAGAACAAGTGGAGCAAACTGGTTTCTATTGGGGCGTCCATCTGGTTGGATGGGCATTGATTAATGAGAACGATCAAGCCGATCGAGCTATTAGTACCGGTAAGCTTCACGCATTGCTGCGCTTCCACACCCGGCCTATCGACGTGGTCGTCTTCCACGGCTCTCGAGGGAGAACTGGTTTTGAGGTGGGTTTCCCGCTTAGATGCATTCAGCGGTTATCCCGTCCATACATAGCTACCCTGCACTGCGACTGGCGTCACAACAGGTCCACCAGAGGTATGTTCATCCCGGTCCTCTCGTACTAGGGACAAATCCTCTCAATTCTCCGACACCCACGGCAGATAGGGACCGAACTGTCTCACGACGTTCTGAACCCAGCTCACGTACCACTTTAATCGGCGAACAGCCGAACCCTTGGGACCTTCTCCAGCCCCAGGATGTGATGAGCCGACATCGAGGTGCCAAACAACCCCGTCGATATGGACTCTTGGGGGTTATCAGCCTGTTATCCCCGGCGTACCTTTTATCCGTTGAGCGATGGCCCACCCACTCGGGACCACCGGATCACTATGACCGACTTTCGTCTCTGCTCGACTTGTCTGTCTCGCAGTCAGGCAGGCTTATGCCATTGCACTCGACGAGCGATTTCCGACCGCTCTGAGCCCACCATCGCGCGCCTCCGTTACTCTTTGGGAGGCGACCGCCCCAGTCAAACTGCCTACCATGCACTGTCCCGGCCCCGGGTGACGGAGCGCGGTTAGACATCCATGACGATAAGGGTGGTATTTCAAGGGTGGCTCCACGCGAGCTGGCGCCCGCGATTCAACGCCTACCACCTATCCTACACATGCCGACACGAATGCCAGTGCAAAGTTACAGTAAAGGTGCACGGGGTCTTTCCGTCTGACCGCAGGAACCCCGCATCTTCACGGGGAATTCAATTTCACTGAGCTGACGCTGGAGACAGCGGGGAAGTCATTACGCCATTCGTGCAGGTCGGAACTTACCCGACAAGGAATTTCGCTACCTTAGGACCGTTATATTTACGGCCGCCGTTTACCGGGGCTTCAATTCAAGGCGTGAACCTCTCCTCTTAACCTTCCGGCACCGGGCAGGCGTCAGACCCTATACGTCATCTTGCGATTTCGCAGAGCCCTGTGTTTTTGGTAAACAGTTGCCACCCCCTGGTCTGTGCCCCTCCGACCCGCTTGCGCGAGCCGAAGGCCTCCTTATTCCGAAGTTACGGAGGTAAATTGCCGAGTTCCTTCAGCGTCATTCTCTCAAGCGCCTTGGTATACTCTACCTGTCCACCTGTGTCGGTTTCGGGTACGGTCTGATGCAGGGGCTATTTCCTGGCGCAGGTTCACCGCCCGGACAATCCAGTAAGTCCGAACGATTTATCCCACGCGTCACCACCTGCTGGCTCACGATTATTAACGTGATTCCCATCGACTACGCCTTTCGGCCTCGCCTTAGGGGCCGGCTAACCCTGCGAAGATTAACTTTACGCAGGAACCCTTGGACTTTCGGCGACACTGTCTTTCACAGTGTTTCTCGTTACTCATGTCAGCATTCGCACTTCCGATACCTCCAGGATGCCTCACGGCTGTCCCTTCAACGGATTACGGAACGCTCCGCTACCGCTCGCCTTGCGGCGAACCCAAAGCTTCGGCTCGTGGCTTGAGCCCCGGTACATCTTCGGCGCGGAAACCCTTATTTAGACCAGTGAGCTGTTACGCTTTCTTTAAAGGATGGCTGCTTCTAAGCCAACCTCCTGGTTGTTTTGGGATTTCTACATCCTTTCCCACTTAGCCACGAATTGGGGGCCTTAGCTGTTGGTCTGGGTTGTTTCCCTCTCCACAATGGACGTTAGCACCCACTGTGTGTCTCCCGCATAGTTCTTCCAGGTATTCGGAGTTTGGTTAGGTTTGGTAAGTCTGTGGGACCCCCTAGCCCATCCAGTGCTCTACCCCCTGGAGAATACATGCGAGGCGCTACCTAAATAGCTTTCGCGGAGAACCAGCTATTTCCGAGTTTGGTTGGCCTTTCACCCCTAACCACAAGTCATCCGAGTCTATTTCAACAGACACCGGTTCGGTCCTCCAGTGCGTGTTACCGCACCT